>NZ_QUMC01000022.1:0-54706 GCF_003481925.1 Butyricicoccus sp. OF10-2
AACCCGCTGACGCAGTTCGCGCGCCCCGCTCAGCCGGTGCAGAGAAACAGGCTGCCGCCCGTTAGGGGCGAACCCGCCTGCGGCAGTTCGAGTACCCCGCTCAGCCGGTGCAGAGAAAAAGGCTGCCGCCTGCGCAGTTCCGTTCGCTTCTCAAGCGGCAGTTTAACAAATAAAGACCATTCAATAAATCTAAATTATATATACAGTTAAAAATGAGGAGGAATTAACAATGGGAAGAGCATTGATCATCGGCTGCGGCGGCGTTGCCGGCGTAGTTATCCACAAGTGCTGCCAGAACAGCGACGTTTTTGAGGAGATCATGATCGCGTCCCGCACCAAGAGCAAGTGCGATGCCATCAAGGAAAAGCTGGACGGTACGACCGCAACCAAGATCCGCACCGCCAAGGTGGACGCGGACAACGTGGACGAGCTGTGCGCGCTCATCGACGAGTACAAGCCGGACATCGTGATGAACATTGCGCTGCCGTATCAGGACCTGACCATCATGGATGCGTGCCTCAAGTGCGGCGTAAACTACATGGATACTGCCAACTACGAGCCGGAGGACACCGACGATCCGGAGTGGCGCGCCATTTACGAGAAGCGCTGCAAGGACGAGGGCTTTACCGCGTACTTCGACTACTCCTGGCAGTGGGCGTACAAGAAAAAGTTTGAGGAGGCCGGTCTGACCGCTCTGCTCGGTTCCGGCTTTGACCCGGGTGTAACGCAGGCGTACTGCGCTTACGCACAGAAGCACCTGTTCGATGAAATCGACACCATCGACATTCTGGACTGCAACGGCGGCGACCACGGCTATCCGTTTGCGACCAACTTCAACCCGGAGATCAATCTGCGTGAGGTATCCGCGCCCGGTTCGTACTGGGAGAATGGTCACTGGGTGGAGATCCCGGCGATGAGCATCAAGCGCGAGTACGACTTCGATCAGGTCGGCCACAAGGACATGTACCTGCTCCACCACGAGGAGATCGAGTCCCTGGCGAAGAATATTCCGGGCGTGCAGCGTATCCGCTTCTTCATGACCTTCGGTCAGTCCTATCTGACCCACATGAAGTGTCTGGAGAACGTCGGCATGCTGTCCACCACCCCGATCGAGTTTGAAGGCCACCAGATCGTGCCGATCCAGTTCCTCAAGGCGCTGCTGCCCGATCCGGCAACGCTCGGTCCGCGCACCAAGGGCAAGACCAACATCGGCTGCATCTTCACCGGCAAGAAGGACGGCAAGGAAAAGACCGCCTACATTTACAACGTCTGCGACCACGAGGAGTGCTACCGCGAGGTCGGCTCGCAGGCCATCAGCTATACCACCGGCGTTCCGGCGATGATCGGCGCGGCGATGCTGCTGACCGGCAAGTGGAACAAGCCGGGCGTGTACACGGTCGAGGAGTTTGATCCCGATCCGTACATGGAGGCGCTGAACAAGTGGGGTCTGCCGTGGCAGATCAACGACAAGCCGGTACTGGTGGACTGATATGAAATTTACTGAGCTTCCTACGCCCTGCTACCTGCTCGATGAAAACCGTCTGGTGCAGAATCTGGCCGTCCTGCGGGACGTTGCCAGACGCACCGGCGCGAAGATCCTGCTGGCGCAGAAGGCGTTCTCGATGTTTTCCGTGTACCCGCTGATTCGGGAGTATCTGGCGGGCACAACGGCCTCCGGTCTGTACGAGGCACGGCTCGGTCATGAGGAATTCGGCGGCGAGACCCATGTCTACGCACCGGCCTACGCGGAGGGCGAGTTCCGCGAGATCCTGGAGTACGCCGACCACATTGTGTTCAACTCGTTCACGCAGTGGAAGGCCTACGGCAGCCTTGCCCGCGCGGCAGGGAAGAGCTGCGGCCTGCGGCTCAATCCGGAGTGCTCCACGCAGCCGAGCGACCACGCGATGTATGACCCGTGCGGTCCGGATTCGCGCCTTGGCATTACGATAGAGAATTTTCAGCCGGAGCTGCTCGACGGCATTGAAGGCTTCCACTTCCACACGCTCTGCGAGCAGAATTCGGACGATCTGGTGCGGACTGTCGCTGCATTTGAGCAGAATTTCGGCCAGTATATGGATGGCCTGAAATGGCTCAACCTCGGCGGCGGCCACCATATCACCCGCGCGGATTACGATGTGGAAACGCTGGTGCACTGCATTGATTATCTGCAGAAAAAGTACAAGGTGCAGGTTTATCTGGAGCCGGGCGAGGCCGTTGTGCTGAATGCGGGCTATCTGGTCGCCACCGTGCTTGAGGTGATGCACAACCATAAGGACATTGCGATTCTGGATACCTCGGCGGCGTGCCATATGCCGGACGTGCTCGAGGTGCCGTACCGTCCGCCGGTGTACCGCGGCGGCGAGCCGGGGAAGAAGGCGTTCACCTATCTGCTGACCGGCCGCTCCTGCCTCGCAGGCGACGTCATCGGTGAGTATTCGTTCGATGTGGCGCTCGGCGCCGGTGAGCAGGTCGTGTTCGAGGACATGGCGCTCTACACCATGGTCAAGACCAATACGTTTAACGGCATGCCGCTGCCGCTGATCGCCATTCGGCGCGCCGACGGCACGGATGAGGTCGTGCGGATGTTCGGGTATGAGGAGTTTAAGCGGAGACTTTCCTGATGGAGACGAGGAGATCGGCTCGGCTGCCAAAGTATGATTACGGAAAGCAGGGCGTCTATTTTGTGACGCTCTGCACGCAGGATCGTGCGTGTATTTTGTGGAATGACACGGATATATGCTATCCCGTAGAGGCGAACATTGTTCGCCTGCCTGCGGATGTACCGCTGTCTGCGATTGGACATTTGGTGCAAGCGGGAATCAACAATATTCCACTGCATTATCCGAATATTTCCGTGGATATTGCGGCGATTATGCCAAACCATGTACATCTGCTGCTATGCGTTAGCTCGCTGTTCGGGCGCACACTGTGCGCCCCTACGGTGGAGACGGAAGCGCCGGGGATAAACGTAGGGGCGAACAGTGTTCGCCCACATCCGGCAAAAGGCATCGACCGGTCCGGGCGCACACTGTGCGCCCCTACGATTTCGCGTGTGATAAAACAATTAAAGGAATTCGTAACGAAACAGGTTGGGTATTCCATATGGCAGCGGTCGTTTTATGACCATGTCATTCGGGATGATGCGGATTACGCCGTGAAATACAATTATATTTTGGATAATCCACGCAGATGGGCAGAGGACGAATATTACAGCAACAGGTAATAAGTTGTAAATCGCCTGACCGTAGGGTGCGCCGACTTCGGCGCACCGCATTCCAGCGAATATCACCGGATTATAGTCCGTGGCATACGCTGTCGTTAATGTATTCCGTTGCTGTGAAATTTGCCCTGCGGTTTACAAACGGTGCGCCGACCTCGGCGCACCCTACGGGATAGCGTGAGCTTGTATTTATCTGTTAGTATATTCGCTGGCATGTATCGTATAGGCAAGTTGCTGTCAACTGCGTCATATCCCTTGACAAACCCGGATTTAACAGCTATACTATTAAAGTTAATACACAAATGCAGTGAAAAAGAGGAGTATTTTTCCTTTGCGCGTTTAGAGAGGGTGCGGTCGGTGCAAGCACCTCGGCGGGGAAGAAGAAGGTCGCTTTGGAGCAGAACAGCCGAATGTTCGTTAAGCTGTTCCGTCTAACCCGCGTTACGGGGCAACGAGTGCGCGTCTTTACGCGAATTCAGGTGGTACCACGGAGCATACTTCGTCCTGTTGTCGGGATGAGTATGCTCTTTTTTGTTTGCACAGAGGTATCCCGCATGTATATCGTAAATCAAATTGAAGGAGATAGATCAATGAGCGAACTGCCTAAGACCTACGACCCGAAATCGGTCGAGGACAAGCTGTACAAGTTCTGGGTCGATTCCGGCTTCTTCCACGCCGAGGTCAATCCGGACAAGAAACCGTACACCATCGTTATCCCGCCTCCGAATGTTACCGGCCAGCTGCACATGGGCCACGCATTCGACGAGACCTTGCAGGATATCCTCATCCGCACCAAGCGCATGCAGGGCTACGAGGCGCTGTGGATGCCGGGCACCGATCACGCCGGTATTGCAACCCAGATTAAAGTAGAGGAGAACCTCCGCAAGGAGGAGGGCCTGACCCGTTACGACCTCGGCCGCGAGGAGTTCCTCAAGCGCGTCTGGGCGTGGAAGGACAAGTTCGGCAGCCGCATTATCAGCCAGCTCAAAAAGCTCGGCACCTCCTGCGACTGGGATCGCGAGCGCTTCACCATGGACGAGGGCTGCTCCAAGGCGGTCCGCGAGGTATTCGTAAACCTGTACAACAAGGGCCTGATCTACAAGGGCCACCGCATCATCAACTGGTGCCCGCACTGCGCAACTGCGCTGTCCGACGCTGAGGTTGAGTACGAAACCCAGCCGGGCAAGCTGTGGCACATCCGCTATCCGCTGGCGGACGGCTCGGGCGACCTCGTTGTTGCGACCACCCGTCCGGAGACCTTCATGGGCGATACCGGCGTTGCTGTCAACCCGAACGACGAGCGCTACAAGCACCTCATCGGCAAGACCTGCATCCTCCCGATCATGAACCGCGAAATTCCGATCTTCGGTGACGAGTACGTTGACATGGAGTTCGGTACCGGCTGTGTTAAGGTTACGCCGTGCCACGACCCGAACGACTTCGAGATGGGTCAGCGCCATGACCTCGAGCAGATTCTCGTGTTCAACGAGGACGCGACCGTCAACGCAAACGGCGGCAAGTACGAGGGCATGGACCGCTACGAGTGCCGCAAGGCGGTTGTCAAGGACCTCGAGGAAGGCGGCTGGCTGGTCAAGATCGAGGACCACGAGCACAACGTCGGCACCTGCTACCGCTGCGGTACGACCGTTGAGCCGATGACCTCGGCGCAGTGGTTCGTCAAGATGGCGCCGCTCGCCAAGCCCGCTATGGATGTTGTAAACGAGGGCAAGACCAAGTTCGTGCCCGACCGCTTCTCCAAGACCTACCTGCGCTGGATGGAAAACGTACACGATTGGTGTATCTCCCGTCAGCTGTGGTGGGGTCACCGCATTCCGGCGTTCTACTGCGACGACTGCGGTGAGATGACCGTTTCCAAGACCGATGTATGCACTTGCCCGAAGTGCGGCAGCACGCATATCCGTCAGGAGGAAGACGTACTGGATACCTGGTTCTCGTCCGCTCTGTGGCCGTTCTCCACGCTCGGCTGGCCGGATAAGACCAAGGAGCTCGACTATTTCTACCCGACCTCTACGCTCGTTACCGGCTACGACATTATCTTCTTCTGGGTTGCCCGCATGATTTTCTCCGGTGTGGAGCACATGGGCGAAACCCCATTCGAGACGGTTTATATCCACGGTCTGGTGCGCGATGCACAGGGCCGCAAGATGTCCAAGTCGCTCGGCAACGGCATCGACCCGCTCGAGGTCATCGACCAGTACGGCGCGGACGCGCTGCGCTTCACCCTCGCAACCGGCAACAGCCCCGGAAACGACATGCGTTTCTCGGATGAGCGCGTACAGGCGTCCCGCAACTTCTGCAACAAGATCTGGAACGCATCCCGCTTTATCCAGATGAACCTGACCATCGACAAGGACAAGGCAGTCGAGCTGCCGAGCGACCTTGCCATCGAGGACAAGTGGATTATCAGCAAGTTCAACACGCTGGTTGCCGATGTTACCCGCAACATCGACCAGTACGAGCTGGGCCTGGCAGCTGCCAAGCTGAACGACTTCATCTGGGAGAACTTCTGCGACTGGTATATCGAAATTGCAAAGACCCGTCTGCAGACCGGCGACGAGAACGTACAGAAGGTGCTGTGCTATGTGCTGAGCGGCGCGATGCAGCTGCTGCACCCGTTCATGCCGTTCATCACCGAGACCATCTGGCAGGCGCTGCCGCATGAGGGTCCGTCCGTTATGGTATCCGCATGGCCGGAGTACAAGGAGGAGCTGCACTTTGCCGCGGAGGAGGCACAGATGGAGAGCCTGATGGACGCTGTCCGCGCCATCCGCAACCGCCGTGCCGAGATGAACGTACCGCCCTCCAAGAAGGCCAAGGTGCTCATCCTGACCGAGAAGAAGGACACCTTCTCCGCAGGCGCAGGCTTCTTCCCGAAGCTGGCTTACGCTTCCGAGATTGAACTCATCGACGCCGTTCCGGCGGACGCTGCCAAGATGGCATCCGTAGTCACCGGCGACGCACAGATTTATATGCCGATGGGCGACCTCATCGACTTCGAGGCCGAGCGGGCCCGTCTCGGCAAGGAGAAGAGCAAGGTCGAGGCCGACATCGACTTCGTTATGAAGAAGCTGAACAACCCGAAGTTTGTCGATAAGGCACCCGAGAAGGTTGTTGCAGCCGAGCGCGAAAAGGCTGAAAAGCTGCGCGAGCACCTCGCAAAGCTGGAAGAGTCGATTGCAGCGCTGAACTAAAATAAGAAAGAGTGGAGAGTGAAGTGCTTTCCACTCTTTTCCTATCTTGTGCACGTATCCCGAAGGGTACGACTTGGCGCACCGTTTCTATCCGGTCTGTACAATCTAACCCGTAGGGGCGAACATTGTTCGCCCGCAGCACGACCGGAGCCTGTGCAAGGAACGGCCAAGCATCCGTTTAACCATAGTGCGGGCGCACAGTGTGCACCCCTACGGGATAACGTGTACCAATTGTTAGATGCGGTGCGCCGAGGTCGTACCCCAGGGCACCTTCTCTTGCCCCTCGGGCAATTCACCTTGTCGCACCCTACGGTATAGATGTAAATTAGCGTAGCTATCCGTAGCTAAGCGTAGCTATATATAAAATAACTGGTTATCCATGGATGTGTAGCTACACTTAGCTACACTTAGCTACGCTTTTATATAATGTATGTTGTCTTTGCCCGTTGCTGGCAGTTGCGGGTGCTACATAAACGATATTATCATAGTTCAGCAAATCATCTCTAAGATTTCTCAACTGACGCGATAACGATGTAGCGTTTAAGCTAACCCCGGTCGTCTCCTTCACCCATCCGGTAAGCTCGCTCGCGGTGCCCTGCCAGCCTGCGGGATTCTCCCGGACGAGCCGTTCGGCGGTCTGCACGAGCGGGTCGGCGCGGTAGCGTTCCTCGGCGGTACGCGCGGCTTTGTCCGCCACCGGATGCCAGCGGCACGTCTGCTTATCAAACTGCAGCTCCAGATCCTCGGAGATCACATCACGGCCTTCGCTGTAAAAGTGGGTGGTCTCGTCCGAGCGTTCCTCGCGCGCCATAACAAAGTTGGTATCGGACGCACCGTTGATGCCCTGTGTGCCCAGAATACGGGCAAACGGGTCGCCCGGCTCAGGCGCCTTGCGCAGATGGTGTACGAGCAGAATGCAGATATTATGCGCGTCCGCAATGTTTTTGAGAATGCCCATATCGCTGTAATCCTTGTCGTACAGGTTGGAGCCTGCGCGTGCGCTGACACGCACCTTCTGGAAGGTGTCGATAACGATGAGGCCGATGTTTGGCCACCGGTGCAGAAAGGCTTCGATCTGGTGCGGCAGACGGTCAGCGAGCGACCCCGCCAGCGTGCCGATGTAGCAGTTCTCGGGCGGCAGGCGGTCACCGAGAACGGTCTGTCCGCGCGACTGCAGACGCTGCTCGGAATCCTCCAGCGCCAGATAGAGTGTGTCGCACGGCTCGGTCTTTCGTCCGAAAAACGGCTCGCCCAGCGCCACGGAGATACATAGATCCAGTGCAAGCCAGCTTTTGCCGTATTTGGGCGGCGAGGCCAGAATCGCCAGTCCCTGCGGCAGCAGGCCGTCCACGATGTACCGGATAGACGGCAGCTCCTTGCACATCAGCCTGCGCAGCTCGTCCAGCCGAGGTGGTCAGGTCTGTTGTGCCGTCCGGCAGGGTCATGTGCTCCTGCATGAAGGCTTCCCGTTCCTCGATTTCCTTCTGGAACGCAAGCGACTGCTCGTCCGGCTCCTGCTCGGGAACGGGCATGTTTTCGTCATCATAGGCGTAATCCGGGTCGTAATTTACCGGATATCCGGACTTCATCTCGTTTTCATACATGAAAACACCTCCATTTCTTTGATTGATAGAATACGAACAAATGTTCGATTTGTCAAGAGGTATTTTCGGTGGGAGCGGATATCGGAAAATTGCTTTCTTATTTGCCCGAAATGTGCTATACTAATCTCACAAAACCATATAGATAGAGGAATAGCCAATGAAAGGAATCATTCTTGCCGCCGGTAAGGGCTCGCGCCTGTACCCGATGACACGTCCGGTATGCAAACCGCTGCTGCCGGTATACGATAAACCGATGATCTACTATCCGCTGGCTGCGCTCCTGCAGGCCGGTATCCGCGATATTCTTATCATCATCCCGCCCGGAGAGGAAGGCCCGTTCTACCGTCTGCTCGGTTCCGGCGGCCGCTTCGGCGTCAACATCACCTACGAGGTGCAGGAGGTTGCACGCGGCATCGCGGACGCGCTGCTCATCGGCTCCCAGTTCATCGGGGATGACTCGGTTTGCCTTGTTCTGGGCGATAATATCTTCTATTCCCCCAATTTCCAGGACTATCTGGACCGTGCTGTGCAGCAGAAATCCGGCGCCTGCGTGTTCGGCTACTATGTCGATGACCCGCGTGCATTCGGCGTTGTGGAGTTTGATGGTCAGGGCCGTGCTATTTCCATCGAGGAGAAGCCGCGCTATCCGAAGTCTAACTATATCATTCCGGGTCTGTATTTCTACGATAACTCGGTTATGGAGATTGCCCGCGGGCTCAAGCCCTCGGCAAGAGGCGAACTGGAGATTACGGATGTCAATATCGAGTACATGAAACGCGGTCAGCTGCACGTTGAAAAGCTCGACCGGGATTTCGTCTGGCTGGATGCCGGTACCGCCGACAATCTGCTCGAATCCGCACAGGTTGTCCGCCGCGTGCAGGATGAGACCGGCCGCTACATCGCATGTCCGGAGGAGATTGCGTACGCGCGCGGCTATATCAGCCGTCAGACGCTGCTCCGTCACGCCGCTGACCTCAGCAAAACGCTGTACGGCCGCTACTTAGAGTGCCTCTAAAGGAGAATCGCAAATGCCTGTTTATACCGAAACCAAAACCTACAAAACCAAGGCCCACATGGGCATGATCGACGTTACCGATGACTTCCGCGCAGCGGTGCAGAACGCCTGCCGCAAGACCGGCATGCAGTCCGGCACGATCACCGGCTTTACCACCGGCGGTGTTGCCGGCCTGACCACGCTTGAGTTTGAGCCGGGCATGGTCTACCATGACCTCAAGGCGGCGATGGACGTCTTTTCGCCCTACCGCGATGAGCAGGGAAACGTCATTTACTATCACCACCATGACACCTGGCACGATGATAACGGCTCGTCGCATATCAAGGCGGCGCTGCTCAGCCCGTTTATCGTTATCCCGTTCGTGAATGGCGAGATCACCATCGGCCCGTGGCAGAATCTGACCCTTGTGGAGTGCGATACCCGCAACCGCGTGCGGGATATTGTCTTTCAGGTGATGGGAGAATAAATCCTTTCTGATTAGGAATGGTAAAACAAAGCCCCGGTTTCGTCGCTTGACAAAACCGGGGCTTCGCGCTATAATATAGCTGACAAACGGCGGCTCTTGTAGGGAGAGCAGTCGTTCCTCAGTTCGATTTTTAGTCGAGAAGAAGCCGCTCTCTTTTAACTACCGGAGGGCGGTTATTTCTTTAGGGCAATACCGCCTTGATTATAGCATATCGTAATATGTACTGTCAATAAACCGTCCTTTTGGGCGGTTTTTGTGTTTAACTTCTCCTCACGCGCCGCGCAGCCGGAAAGATTAGCGTCCGCTAACTAAATAGCTTTTCTTTTTTCGATAAATGTGGTATAATATAAGCGTTCGAAAAATTTGAGTACGGTTCGGGAATCCCTGTGCCGTGCATAGAAATGGAGCGACAAAGCATGACTAAAATTGATATTATTTCCGGTTTTCTGGGTGCCGGCAAGACGACCCTCATCAAGCGTCTGCTGGCCGATGCGCTCAAGGGTGAGCAGGTTGTTCTGATCGAGAACGAGTTCGGTGAGATCGGCATTGACGGCGGTTTCCTCAAGGATGCCGGCATTGTTGTAAACGAGATGAACGCAGGCTGCATCTGCTGCTCGCTGGTTGGCGACTTCGGCAAGGCGCTGCACGATGTTGTGGACCAGTACCATCCGGACCGCATCCTGATTGAGCCGTCCGGCGTCGGCAAGCTGTCGGATGTTATCGCTGCGGTACAGAACGCGCACCTCGAGGTTCAGCTGAACAGCTTTGTAACCGTTGTTGACGCGCTCAAGGCCAAGATGTACCTCAAGAACTTCGGTGAGTTTTTCGAGAATCAGGTGGCGCATGCCGGTGCCATCCTGCTGTCCCGCACGGCTGAGTGCCCGGAGAAGCGCCTCGACGAGACCGTTGCCATGCTGCGCGGCCTGAATGAGCACGCCCGCATCGTCACCACCCCGTGGAAGGACCTGACCGGTGAGCAGCTGCTCTCCACCATGGAAGGCAGCCGCGACCTCGTTGCGGAGGTTCTCGAGGAAATCGCGCACGAGCCGCACCACGAGCATCATCATCACCACCATGACCACGAGCATGATGAGCACGAACATGAGCATGAGCATGACCACGAGCATGACCATGAGGAGCACGAGCATCATCACGAGCATGACGAGCACTGCACCTGCGGCTGCCACGATCACGACCATGAGCATCACCACGATCATGACCACGAGCACCATCATCACGACCACGACGGTCACTGCTGCTGCGGTCACGACCACGACCACGATGCTGACGAGGTATTCACCTCCTGGGGTAAGGAAACGACCCACAAGTACACCGAGGCAGAGCTTAACGCGGCTCTTACCGCGCTCGGCGATGTTACGCTCGGCACCGTACTGCGTGCAAAGGGCATCGTTCCGTGTGCAGACGGCGGCGAGTGGCTGCACTTTGACTACGTTCCGGGCGCACCCGAAATCCGCCGCGGCGCTGCCGATTACACCGGCCGTCTGTGCGTCATCGGCTCCGAGCTGGATGAGGAGCGCATCGCTGCTCTGTTCGGCGTAAACGAAAAGTGAGGTAACCAGATATGGCTAACGAACCCATTCCGGTATACGTCTTTACCGGCTTTCTGGAGAGCGGCAAGACCAAGTTCATTCAGGACATTCTCGCGGACCCGAACTTTACCGAGAACGAGCGCACGGTGCTGCTGCTGTGCGAAGAAGGCATCGAGGAATACGACGAGAAGTGGCTGCTGCACTACGGCACCGCGCTTGTGCCGATCGAGTCCGAGGACCGTCTGACGCCGAATATCCTCAAGCGCGTGGAGCAGAAATACCAGCCGGACCGCATTCTTGTTGAGTACAACGGCATGTGGAAGCTGGAAAAGCTGATGCAGGCATTTCCTGCCCGTTGGGAGCTGTACCAGATCGTCACCACGGTCGATGCGACCACGTTTGAGCTGTATTCCAACAACATCGGCCCGATGATGTTTGAGCATATCACCACTGCGGATCTGGTTGTGTTCAACCGCTGCACGGATGAGCTGAAGGATATGCTGTACAAGAAGAACATCAAGGCGATGAATCCGCGTGCGGCAATCTATCTGGATGACGTGAACGGCAATTCCGAGGACTACGCCCGCAATATGCCGCTGCCGTTTGATGTGGATGCGGATATCATCGACATCGGGCCGGAGGACTACGGCCTGTGGTACATTGACGCCACCGGCGACCCGATGAAGTATGACGGCAAGACCGTCCGCTTTCTTGCCCAGGCATACGTCGGCAAGGATGTGCCCGCCGGCAGCTTCGTGCCCGGCCGCTTCGGCATGGTCTGCTGCGCGGATGACGTTACCTTCCTCGGCTTCCTCTGCCGCTATCCCGACCGCGATCAGCTGCATAACCGCGACTGGGTCAAGGTAACGGCGTCCATCACCGTCGAGGAGCTGCCGCAGTACCGCGGTCCCGGTCCGGTGCTGCATGCCATCACGGTAGAACCCGCCGAAAAGGCGAAGGAAGATATCGTTTACTTTAACTGAATCTTCTCCATACAACGTAAAAAGAGACGAGCCTGCCTGGCTCGTCTCTTTTCTGTATAAAAGCGCACTGACCGCTCGATTAGGCCTCGAACGGTCAGTGACTTAGTTCACTAACTTGTTATAGGGTCTGACTGCCTGAACAGCATCCCTTGGGGATGGTATACCCGAGCACCCCCGGTTTTGTCAAGTGCGGCAAAGCCGGGGTTTTGCTTTGCATGCAGCGATTACTGCCTGCTGATTGCTGATTTCTAATTAGAAAAGTGTGTCCCCCGTCACACAGCAGTGACGGGGGACAGAGACAAAAGGGGGGATACAGACGATTCATAAACTCCATGAACGTCTTTTGAAAGATCGGTGACGGCTTGAGGGATTAGCCGATGCCACCGTACATAACGCCGAGGATCAGTGCAAGAACTGCACAGATAACGTATACCCACTTGCCGAGCGGGAAGAACCAGCCGCCGATCGGCTTCTTAGCGCCTTCGTTAACAGCAGCAATTGCCTTTTCCTTGCCCAGTACCCAGAAGAACATAACGCCGGCCAGAGCAGCGCCGAGCGGGCAGATGTAAATGGAAACAACGTCCATCCACTGAGAGGTCCACGGCTGGATTGCGATGGAAACGACCAGACCGATTACACCGATGGTGCCAACGGCTGCTGCACGCTTAAACTTGAACTGCTCCTGCAGGAAAGCGATCGGTGCTTCGTACAGGTTTACGATGGAGGATACGCCTGCGAACAGTACGCAGATGTAGAAGATCGCGCCGATGATACGGCCGGCAGGCATTGCGTTGAATACGTTTACGAGGTAAACGAACATCAGGCCGGGGCCGCCGGATACGTCGCGGATGCCTTCGCCCAGAACAACTGCCATTGCCGGAATGATAACGACTGCTGCCAGCAGAGCTGCAAGGGTATCAAATACTGCTACGTTGCGTGCGGAGGACGGGATATCCTCGCTCTTGGACAGGTAGGAACCGTAGATTACAGAACCGTTGCCTGCAACAGACAGGGAGAAGAACGCCTGACCGAATGCAAATACCCACAGGTCGGGCTTGAGCAGACCAGCCGGATTCAGGGTCAGAATGTACTTATAGCCTTCGGATGCGCCGGGCAGCGTGCCGATGTAGATTGCCAGTACGAGGAACAGACCGAACAGAACCGGCATCATGACCTTGTTGGCCTTCTCAATGCCGCCTGCAACGCCCATTACCATGATGGCAAGGGAAACTACCAGTGCAACGATCTGCCATACGCCGTTGCCGATGCCGAAGAAGCCAGCCGACGCCATTGCCTTGAGGGCTTCGGGAAGCGTTTCTGCCTCCGGTGCGGTCATGCCGAAGGTGCCGCCGATTGCGCCCATGTCCGTGCCGAGATTGAACAGGCTGCCGGAGAGGGACATGAAGGTGTACTTGAAGATCCAGCCGAGAACGACCGTGTAGCCGATTGCCAGCATCAATGCACCGATGATCGGGATCGCGCCGATCGCCTTACCGGATTTATCACTGCCGGTGCGCTCCTTGGTACACATACCGAACGCACCAACCGGACCTGCGGCTGCACGACGGCCGAGAGCGAACTCCTCGATAACGCCGGTACTGCCGATCAAAATTACAAAGATGAAATAGGGAAGCAGGAAGGTCATGCCGCCGTACTTCTGCACCATGATCGGGAAACGCCAGATGTTGCCCATACCAACCGCAGAACCGATACATGCCAGAATGAATCCCCACTTACTCTGGAAACCATCTCTCTGTTCTAAGTTTTTAGGCTCTTTACTCATTATCTTACACCCCTTTAATGTGTAAATGGATAGAAAAAAGGCGTTCTCTTTGCCGCAGAAACTGTTTAGTTTTCTGGCAAAAAGAACGCCTTTGTTCTTTGCTTTCCTGTGCACTTTCCACGCGGCACAGGTTACGCCCTGATTATCAAGTTATAAAAAGGTCAGGAGAAATTCCTGTTATGCAATGCCGCGGCGCCTTTGCTGCGGCATTGGCGGAAATACCGCACAATTTATACAATTATGCGGTATCGCCTTTGACGAAAGGATGGAACAGGGGATTATTTCTCTTCGTTAGCGTACGGCTCCAGGAATGCGTGGAAGTGACGCATCGGCAGATTGTGACCCCAAACAATACGCATGTTCGGAATGTTCTCACGATCCTCGTACAGAGCCTTAACAGCTGCGATTACATAGTCCAGATGCTCCTTGGTCAGACGGCTGCGGTCGATTGCGAAGCGAACTACGTTACATACTTCAGCCTGCTGCTCCGGGGTCTTCAGGTCATACTCCATGGAGTAGTCGCCCAGCTCGGATACACGGATGCCGTAGCGGCGGATCAGCTCAAGGCTGAAGCCCTCACCAGCGAAGGTGTCGTGGCCGCGCTTGCCGTCGAAGAACTCATCCATGTTGATGTATACAGCGTGGCCGCCTGCCGGCAGTACAACGCCCTTAACGCCAGCGTCGTAGAAGCCTTCTGCCAGGTAGTTACACTGAGCAACACGCTCGTTCATGTAGTTAAAGTCGCAGGACTCGTACAGGCCAACTGCCAGAGCCATGATATCACGGCCGGACATGCCGCCGTAGGAATCGTTGCCGTAGCAGGAGATCTGCTTAACCTTCAGCAGAACGCCAACGTCGGTCTTAACGGTGCCGTCTTCGTTGAAGTCGGAGAAGTCTTCCAGAACAGGCCCTTATCGCGGAATGCCAGCATACCGCCCATGTTAGCGTGGCCGTCCTTCTTAGCGGACATGGTGAATGCGTCGCAGTAAGAGAACATCTCGGTAGCGATCTCAGCGATGGACTTGTCAGCGTAGCCTTCCTCATTCATCTTGATGAAGTAAGCGTTCTCAGCCCAACGAGCGGTATCGAATACCAGCGGGATGTTGTACTTATGCGCAACGCGGTTGATTTCCTTCAGGTTGCCCATGGAAACGGCCTGGCCGCAAACCGGGTTGTTGGTGATGCAGGTGAAGATCAGCGGAACGTTCTCCGGACCTACGCTCTGAATCAGCTGCTCCAGCTTCTCGATATCCATGTTGCCCTTGAACGGGTTCTTCTCGTAACGGCCGCCTTCCGGTACTTCCCACAGCAGGGTCTTGTTGTACAGGTTACGCGGAATGGAACCCATCTGCTTGATGTTGCCTTCGGTGGTGTCGAAGTGACCATTCGACGGAATGGTGAACTTCTTGCCCGGGTGACGCTTAGCAAGGATGTTGCGAACGATTTCCATCAGAACGGACTCAGCTGCACGGCCCTGCTGGATGATAAATGCGTTCGGGCGCTCCATCTGAGCTGCGCCGCCATTGAACAGGCCGCCTTCGTACTCGCACAGATAAACTTCGTCCATCATCTTCTCAACGTCGCGGCAATCGGTGCGAACGAGGTCGATGATCTTCTTCCAGTTCTTCTCGCCGCCGCGCTCGAAGATGTCGCGGAAGGTGTCGAGCAGAACGTAATAACCGGTGTTGCGGCCGTAAGCCTCGTCGCCGAGGAACAGGCTTGCCCACTGATGATTGGTCATTGCAGTGGTACCGGAGTCGGACAGCATATCAACGGTCAGCATGCCGGACGGGAATGCGAACTCGTTGTAATGAGTAGCCTGAAGAGCGCGCTCACGCTGCTCAACGGTTACTTCCGGAAGATCACGGACTGCGTAAGTGAAATGATGGGGTGCGGGTACGTTCAGCGGATACTGCTTGCTCATAATAAATTACCTCCAGTTGTGTGTTTTGGAGGTACCCCGGTTGTCAAAGCCGGTTTTCCGGTTCCGGCTTTGCTTAGCGGACAGCACCTTTCTTTTTTGCTGTTTTCTTTTCTTTTTGGTTTGCCTTACGGCAGGAGAGCGGTTACCTCAATCTCGACGAGAGCGTCCTTGGGAAGTCTTGCAACCTCCACAGCGGAGCGTGCCGGGTAGCTGCCTTCACCGAAGAAGGTGGCGTAAACCTCGTTCATCGCGCCGAAATTGTTCATGTCGCTCAGGAAGACGGTAGTCTTGATCACCTGATCCATACCGGTTCCTGCCTCAGCAAGGATTGCCTTTACATTGGTGAGCGACTGCTTGGTCTGTGCTGCGATCCCTTCCGGAAAAGCACCGGTTGCGGGATCGATCGGAAGCTGACCCGAAGTAAATACGATACCGTTTGCTGCAATTGCCTGTGCATACGGGCCGATGGCTGCGGGTGCGTGTTCCGAACAGATAACCTTTTTCATTTCCTGCTCAGCCTCCTTTCGTCCTTTCGTGAGATAAATTTATCACTTTTAAAATTCTTTGTCAAGATGTATTTGTGCAATTTGGATGAATGAATAAAAAAATCTCGCGTATTTATCAATATTATCAACAACTATTGTGAAAAATGATAATTTTGAACAGACTTTTTGTACAAAAATACTGCGTAAAATATTTACTTTTTTCACCTCGCACTTAGAAAAGTTTATTATTTTACAGAACATGGCAATTAAAGTGCGAATTTATAAAAAATTTTTGTTATCCTACTAAAACAATGCGATGAAGAATTCATGAAGAATCGCAGGGAGCGCGGCACTGCCGCGGAAAGTGATAAAAATTCCGACACCGGTCAACCGGGGGACTTGAACCGCCTGCGCGGTTCATTCTTTCCGGGCGGCAGCCTTTTTCAGCACCGGCTGAGCGGGGCACACGAACTGCGTTAGCGGGTTCGCCCTTTCTGGGCGGCAGCCTGTTTCTCTGCACCGGCTGACCGGGGCGCACGAACTGCCGCAGGCGTGTTCGCCCCTAACGGGCGGGGAGGTTTTCGCTGAACCTCAGCGGGGAGTGCGCCTACCCGGCGGGGGCACAAGAGGGTAGACACCTACGGTTTCCACCCTCTTATGAATCACCCCTTTCCCTTGGAGGGTCTGGCGCAGATTGCCGACATGTGACCGCTGCGAAATAAGGGGAACGGCAGAGGATTTTTTCTTCCGTGTCTTTCGCAACCTGTTCGCAGTGTCAGATACCGTTCTGCTACACAGGTCGGCTACTTCCAGCAGGCGCGACATAACAGTGTCGCGCGATTCTTTAGCACGTTATTATAGACAGCACCTGCGAGGATAAATTGTACCGAACGCCTAATTCGTAGGTGCTGTCCGCAAACTCCAGACTAACGAATTGCGCGGCACTGCTATGCCGCGCCTGCGTAGAGTAAACCACCTGTGTAGCAGTACGCTGTCTGTGAACTGCGAAAAAGCGGAGAAAGTCACGCAAGAGTAACCCGACTGCCGCGTCCTTTTCCTGCTTACGCAGTCTACCGTCTGCACCCAAGCTATCCCAACAAGGGAAACGGGTGTTCAAAGAGGGTAGAAACCGTAGGTGTCTACCCTTTTTGCCCCCGCGGCGGGTGCCGCACGTTCCCGCCGTCCGCAGACGGCGAATCCCCCCGCTGAGGTTCAGCGAAAAACTCTCCGCCCGGATAGGGCGAACCCGCTGACGCAGTTCGTGTGCCCCAGTCAGCCGGTGCTGAAAAACCTGCCGCCCGTTAGGGGCGAACCGCCTGCGCGGTTCAAGTGCGCCCGGAAAACCGGTGCAGAGAAAAGACATCCCGCGTTTGCACTTCAAATAAAAGCCTGCGTATGCTATAATAAATTGAATTACATTTCACAGGGAGGTGCACCGCATGCCGGACGAAAAACTCACCGCCTACCGCGGCGGCAAGGCGCTTCGCCGCGGCTGGACAACCGGCTCGTGCGCGGCGGCGGCCTCGCAGGCGGCGGCTGTGCTGCTGCTGACCGGAATCGCGCCGCCGGAGATTCACCTGCACACACCGGGCGGCATCACCTTCTGCCTGCCGGTCGAGGACGCACATATGAGCGGAAACGCGGCTGTCTGCACCGTCCGCAAGGATTCGGGCGACGACCCGGACATCACAAACGGGGTCCGCATCACGCTTCCGTGCGCCGAATCGAAAAGGGCGTTACCATAGAGGGCGGCGCCGGCGTCGGACGAATTACCCGTCCGGGACTGGCGATGCCGGTCGGAGAAGCGGCGATCAATCCCGGTCCGCGGCAGCAGATTGCGGACGCGGTGCACCGGGCTGCAGAACAGAACGGATACGGCGGCGGCTTTTCCGTTACCATTTCGGTGGAGGACGGCGAGGCACTTGCCGCCCAGACCTACAATGGCCACCTCGGCATCGTCGGCGGCATCTCGATTCTCGGCACGAGCGGCATCGTTGAGCCGATGAGCGAAAAGGCGCTTGTGGACACCATCCGATTGGAGCTGGACAGCCTGTACGCGCAGGGACAGCGCATTGCGTTCCTGTGCCCGGGCAACTACGGTGCGGATTTCGCGCGGGACACGCTCGGCCTTGACCTCGAACACGCGGTCAAGTGCTCCAACTTCATCGGTGAGGCGTTCGACCATGCGGCTTACCGCGGCTATCCCGAGATCCTGCTGGTCGGGCACGCCGGAAAGCTGGTCAAGATGGCTGCAGGCGTGATGAACACGCATTCATCGGTCGCAGACGCGCGGCAGGAGATTTTCACCGCGCATGCGGCACTGTGCGGCGCACCGCGCGAGACACTCGAAGGACTGATGGCCGCCATCTCGGTGGACGCGTGCGTGGAGCTGCTGGACGAGGTAAATCTGCGCCGGTCCGTCCTGTCGCGCATCGGCAGGGAAATGGAAACCCGTATCGCCCTGCGCATGAAGGGGCAGGCACGCGTGGAATTCATCATGTTTACCGGAAAATACGGCGTGCTGGCCGAGTCGGCGGGCGCGCGCGCACTCTGTGAGAGGTTGAAACTGCAATGAAGGGTATTTTATATGGAGTCGGCGTCGGTCCGGGTGATCCGGAGCTGCTGACCGCCAAGGCGATCCGGCTGCTGCGCGAGTGCGATGCCATCGCCGCACCGAAGTCCGCCGACGGCAGACAGACCGCACTGGATATTGCTTCGCCGTACATCGGGCAGGACAAGACGATCCTGCTGTTCGATATGCCGATGACGCACGACAGGCAGGCGCGAAATGCCAGCCACGACGCGGCGGCAGACGCGCTCTGTGCGCTGCTCGACGAGGGCAAAACCGTGGTGTTTCTCACGCTCGGTGACCCGACGGTGTATTCTACCTACTGGTATGTACACAGGCGCGTGGCCGCTCGCGGTTATGCTGCCGAGCTGGTGCCCGGCGTGCCGTCCTTCTGTGCCGCGGCTGCCGCCATGGGCCGCGCCCTGTGCGAGGACGGGGAAATGCTGCACGTCATTCCGGTCACGCACGGCAGGGCAGAGGAGGGACTTTCTCTCTCCGGCAGCAGGGTGCTGATGAAGACCGGAAAGAGTGTATTGGAGGTCCGCGAACTGCTCCGGCAGCGCGGCGAACTCGGCAGCGCGGCACTGATCGAGCGGGTCGGCATGGACGGTCAGCGGCTGATCGAAAATTTAGATGAGCTGGAACAGCCGAGCGGCTATTTCTCTATTATATTGGTAAAGGAGCAAAGCGAATGATCTACTTTGTGGGTGCAGGCTCGGGGGCGCCCGACCTGATCACGGTACGCGGCGCACGTCTGCTGAGCGAGGCAGATGTGATCGTTTACGCCGGTTCGCTGGTCAATCCGGCGCTTTTGGACTATAAAAAGGACGGATGCGAGGTGTACAACAGCGCGAAGATGACGCTCGAGGAGGTCATCGCCGTGATGGCGCCTGCCGCGAAAGCGGGCAAAACGGTCGTGCGTCTGCACACCGGCGATCCGTGCGTGTACGGTGCGCATAGAGAGCAGATGGACGAGCTGGACAGGCTCGGTCTGGCGTATGAGGTCTGCCCGGGCGTGTCCTCGTTCTGCGGCGCGGCAGCGGCACTCAAAGCCGAATACACACTGCCGAATGTCAGCCAGTCGGTCATCCTGACGCGCATGGAGGGCCGCACGCCCGTGCCCGAAAAGGAGCAGATCGAGGCGTTCGCGGCACACGGAGCCACCATGGTCATCTTCCTGTCGGCGGGTCAGCTGGCGCGCCTGTCCGAGCGGCTGATCGCGGGCGGCTACGCGCCGGACACGCCTGCGGCTATCGTATACAAGGCCACCTGGCCGGACGAAAAGGTCGTGCGGACAACGGTCGCACACCTCGCTGAAGCCGGTGCGCGAGAGGGCATTACCAAGACCGCGCTCATCACGGTGGGCGGGTTCCTTGGCACCGAGTACGAGCGCTCCAAGCTGTACGACCCGACCTTTACGACCGAATTTCGTGAGGCAAGCCGATGAAGCACGCAAAATTTGTATCCTTTACCCTGTGCGGCGCACAGACTGTGCAAAAGGCGGTAAAACTCCTGCCGGATTTCCGGTGTGAGCGGTACGCGCGGACGGCAGATGCGTCGCTCTCGGGCACGAGCCTGAAACGCTTTACGCAGCAGGCAATGGTCGATTGCGACCTGATCGTGTTCGTGGGCGCGACCGGAATCGCGGTACGCGCAGCGGCGCCGTATTTGATGGGGAAAGTCTATGATCCAGCGGTAATCGTCATTGACGAGCAGGGAAAGTTCGTGATTCCGCTCCTGTCCGGACATCTGGGCGGTGCCAACGAGATTGCAGAAATACTTGCACAAGGTCTGCAGGCTGTGCCGGTGCTCACCACCGCGACAGACGGACGGCAGGTGTTCGCCGTGGACACCTGGGCAAAAGCACACAGCTGTGCAGTTTTGGAGCCGGAACATATTAAATATGTATCCGGTGCGCTGCTCAGGGGTGAAACCGTGGGCGTTCGCTCGGATTTTCCGGTAGACGGGCTGCTGCCCGCCCATATTGACCTTAAAAAAGACGCGGAAAGCGGGTTCACGATTGGATTCCGCACAGACGCACAGCCGTTTGCACACACGCTGCATCTCGTGCCGCGGATCGCGTATCTCGGCATTGGCTGCCGCAAGGGCACGAGCGCGGATGCCATCGAGCAGACGGTTCAGGCGGCACTTGCATCGAAAAAACTGCCCTGGCAGGCGATTTGCGGCGCGGCGAGCATTGATATCAAGCAGAATGAGCCGGGTTTGCTGCTGTTTTGCGAAAAGCACGGACTGCCGTTCCGCACCTTTACGGCCGAGCAGCTGCAGGACGCACAAGGCGAATTCAGCCGGTCGGCGTTCGTGCAGCAGACCGTCGGCGTCGATAATGTGTGCGAACGCGCAGCTGTGTGCGCAGCACAGAACGGCACACTTATCTTGCACAAATTCGCGCAGAACGGCGTGACGGCGGCTGTCGCCGTGCCGGACTGGCGCGTGACGTTTGAAGAACGGGAGGTTGAAGCATGAAGCTGTATTGCATCGGCATTGGGCCGGGCGGCGAGGAGCAGATGACGCTGCGCGCGGTGCGTGCTCTGGAAAAATGTGACTGTGTGGCAGGCTACGGTCTGTACCTCGATTTGATCGAGAACCTCATTTCGGACAAGGAGCGCATCGAATCCGGCATGACACGCGAGGTTTTGCGCTGCAAAGCGGCGGTCGAGGCGGCAAAACAGGGCAAAACGGTCGCGGTCGTGTCCTCGGGAGACGCCGGTGTGTACGGCATGGCCGGCCTGCTGCTCGAGCTTTGCGAGCACGAGCCGAACCTCGAGGTCGAGGTTATTCCGGGCATCACGGCGGCCTGCTCGGGCGGCGCCGTGCTCGGCTCGCCGCTGACGTGTGACTTTGCGTGCATCAGCCTGTCCGACCTGCTCACGCCGTGGGACAAGATCGAGCAGCGTCTGCGCGGCGCAGCGGCTGGCGATTTCTGCATCGTGCTGTACAATCCGTCAAGTAAAAAGCGCACCGACCATCTGCGCCGAGCCTGCGATATTCTGCTGGAGACCGTGCCGCCGGAAACCGTCTGCGGTCTGGTGCGCAGCATTGGCAGAGAAGGCGAAAGCTGCACGCTTACAACGCTCGGTGAGCTGCGTGATACACAGGTCGATATGCTGACCACTGTGTTTGTCGGCAACAGCCGCACGCGCGTGATGGACGGCCGCATGGTCACGCCGAGGGGGTATCGCGGCGTATGAAGCTGATGATTTTCTCCGGTACGACAGAAGGACACGATTTGTGCCGGTTTTTGTCGAAAAATAGCGTGCAGGCAGATGTTTTCGTTGCCACAGAGTATGGTGCGGCGGTGATGGAGCCGATGGCGGGAATCACGGTTCACGAGGGCCGCTTGGATGAGCGGGAGATGGAAAAACGATTGACCTCGGATACGCTGCTCATCGACGCAACGCATCCGTATGCAGCGGCTGTGACCGACAATCTGCGGGCGGCCTGTGCGAAATCGGGCGCACGCTACGAGCGGCTGCTGCGGCCTGCCCTGCCTTATCAGAACTGCGAAATCGTGCTGAACACAGCCGCTGCAGTGGACTGGCTGAACGCGCACGAGGGCAAGGTCCTGCTCACCACAGGCAGTAAAGAACTGGAAGCGTACACGGCGGTGCAGGACTTCCAAACGCGCCTGTTCCCGCGCGTGCTGCCGACCGCGTCGGTGCTCGGAAAGTGCGCCGCACTCGGCTTCCCGGGCGCGCATATCATCGCCATGCAGGGCCCGTTTTCGCAGGCGATGAACGCGGCGCTGCTGCGCGAGACCGGCGCAAAAATCCTCGTGACCAAGGACACCGGTGTGTCCGGCGGCTTTGCGGAGAAGGTCGCGGCAGCTGAGGAGGTCGGCGCAGAGGTACTGGTCATTGCGCGTCCGCGTGTGGAAAACGGCAAAAATCAGGCGGAAATGCAGGCATTTCTCACGGATTTGCTCGGCTTACAGCCGGAAAAAGTGCAGCGCATATTCACCATCATCGGGGCGGGCATGGGCACGGCGGACACGCTGACCGGCGAAGCGGTTCGCGCGTTGGAAACGGCGGAGGCGGTGTTCGCGACAAAACGGCTGGCGGCGCTGTCGCCCAAGGCGGAGGTCTGCGCATTCTCCGAGCTGGCTGAGCGGGCAATTTCCGGTAATGCCCGGCACACGGCGCTGTTGGTTTCCGGCGACGTAGGATTCTTCAGCGCGGCCGGAAAGCTGCGCGAGCGGCTCCTGCCATACGGCGGGGTAACACTCGTGCCGGGATTGTCAAGCATGCAGTATATGTGCGCGAAATGCGGCATTTCCTACGAAAATCTGTGTTTTAAGAGCCTGCACGGTCGCGCAGGAAATATTCTCGGTGCCGTAAGTTACCATACGGCAACATTTGCGCTGACCGGCGGTGAAAACAACGCGCAGGCGGTTTGCAGCAGCCTTATGGACGCGGGATTGGGCGCGCTGCCCGTTCATCTCGGGGAAAATCTCGGCGCGGAAAATGAGCGGATTGTGCACGGCACAGCCGCGGAGATCGCGCAGCTTTCGTGCTCGGATTTAGCGGTTCTGCTGATCGAAAACCCGCATGCGGCGAACAAAAACGAACCGATTCGAGATGAAATGCTCACGCGCGGAAAGGTGCCGATGACCAAGGAAGAGGTTCGGTGGGTGTCGGTGAACCGCCTGACTGTCCGACCGACCGACACAGTCTGGGACGTGGGTGCGGGCACCGGCGCGGTCACGCTCGAGCTGGCGCGCAAGGCCAGCGACGGCACGGTTTACGCCGTCGAGCGAAAGCCGGAAGCGGTCGCGCTCTTGCACGAAAACCGCATAAAACTCAGCGGATACAATGTGAAAATCATTGAAGGACCTGCGCCGGAGGCACTGGAGAACCTTCCGGCACCGGACTGCGTGTTCGTCGGCGGGAGCGGCGGCAGAATGCGGGAGATTCTGGCACTCGCTAAGAAGAAAAATCCGGAAGTCCGCGTGGTCGTGAACGCGATTGCGCTCGAGACCTTGTTTGCGGCGCAGACGGCATTGAAAGAATTGGGATTTGCTGACATCGAGGTCACGCAGCTGGCGGCCACGCGCGGCAAGCCGGTCGGCGCGTACACCATGCTGACTGCGAACAATCCGGTGTTTATTCTGTCTGGGAGGGCCGCAAATGACACAAAATAATGCACCAAGATTGCTGCTTGCGGGCACCGGCAGCGGCTGCGGCAAGACGACGGTCACGACCGCGATTCTGCGGGCGCTGCAGCGCCGCGGCGTAAAACTCAGCGCGTTCAAGTGCGGTCCGGACTACATCGACCCGATGTTCCACACGGCGGTTTTGGGCGTTCCGAGCCGCAATTTAGACCTGTTTTTCGAGGACGAGACCGGTATTCGCAGTCAGCTTGCGCGGCATATCCAGCCGGACGGTCTCGGCGTGATCGAGGGCGTCATGGGCTTTTACGACGGCGTTTCCGGTACAACGGATACGGCTTCGGCGGCGCATCTGGCCCGCGCAACCGGTACGCCTGCGGTGCTGATCGTGCGGCCTAAGGGTCAGTCGCTGTCGCTTGCGGCACAGATTCACGGGTTCCGCACATTTGCGGAAAATACGCTTGCAGGAGTGATTTTAAACGGCTTTTCCGCAGGAATGTACTCGTTTTACAAACAAATCGCAGAGAAAGCGGGGCTGCCTGTGCTCGGCTTTTTGCCGCCGGTTCCGGAGGCCGAAATACCTGACCGCCACCTCGGTCTGGTGACGGCGGACGAGCTGTCCGACCTGCGTGAGAAAATTGATCGGCTCGCGGATGCGGCAGAGGAGGGCATTGACCTCCACGCGTTGTGTGCATTAGCACAGACGGCGAAACCGCTGACCGATACGCACATGCCGCTCGCTCGTGTGACCGATTTTCCGGTGCGGATCGCGGTAGCGAAGGACCGCGCATTCTGCTTCTATTATGAGGATAACTTCGATGTGCTGCGCGAGCTGGGGGCAGAGCTTGTGCCGTTTTCGCCGCTCACAGACGAGCGGCTGCCGGAGAATATCGACGGTCTGTACCTTGGCGGCGGCTATCCGGAATTGTACGAAAAACAGCTTTCAGAGAATGAAATCATGCGAAATTCTATCAAAAAAGCGATTCAAAACGGTTTACCGACGGTTGCAGAATGCGGCGGATTTCTTTATCTGCTGCAGTCGCTCGACGGCGCGGAAATGGCAGGTGTGCTGCCGACTTCGGCGCACATGACGCGCAGGCTGCAGCCGTTCGGTTATGTCACGCTCACGGCAAACAGTGATAACCTGCTGTGCGAAGCCGGTGGACAATTTCCTGTGCACGAGTTCCATTATGCACAGGCTGTGGACAATGGCACAGATTTTCGCGCAGTCAAGCCAAACGGGCGCGCGTGGGACTGTGGCTTTGCGTCGGACACGCTCTATGCAGGATTTCCGCATTTGTATTTCCGTGCGAAAACTGAAATTGCAGCGAATTTTGTCCGAAAATGCGCAGAAAGGAGCGGAAAATGACACTTGAACAGACTGTTTCTGCCATTCGGCCGCTGGATGAGAAAAGCATGACGGCGGCGCAAAACCGCTTTGCAAATATTGCCATGCCGCTCGGCGGACTGGGTCTTCTGCAGGATGCGATCGTGCAGCTTGCAGGTATTCTTGGTCAGCCGGTGCCGGATATTTCCAGACGCGCGGCGGTTGTTTTCTGCGCGGACAACGGCGTGGTCGCGGAGGGCGTGACGCAGTGCGGGCAGGAGGTGACAGCTACGGTCGCGGAAAATATGGGCCGCGGCGAGTCCACCGTGTGTCTAATGGCAAAACCGCTCGGAATGGACGTGTTTCCGGTCGATATAGGTGTTGCACAGCCGATAAAGAGCGAAAAAGTGCTGCAATTTTCCGTTCGGCGCGGAACTGCAAACTTTGCGCATGAGCCTGCCATGACGCGGAAAGAGGCGATCGAAGCGGTCGAAATCGGCATTAAAATGGCGGAAATATGTGCCGAAAAGGGATATTCGCTGCTCATTGGCGGCGAAATGGGCATAGGGAACACGACTACGAGTGCGGCAGTCACGGCGGCGCTCACCGGCGCGGAGGCTGCGGCGGTCACAGGACGCGGAGCGGGTCTGTCAACGGCCGGTCTGGAGCGGAAAATAGCGGTGATCGAGGCGGCGCTGGCGCTTCACAAACCCGACCCGAATGACTCGATCGACGTGCTGCATAAGGTTGGCGGTTTGGATATCGCGGGTCTGTGCGGTCTGTATTTGGGTGCGGCGGCACAGCGCATTCCGGTCGTGCTGGACGGCGTGATTTCGTGTGCGGCGGCGCTTCTCGCGGTGCGATTGTGCCCGCAGTCTGTGCATTTTATGGTCGCAGCGCACAGATCGGACGAACCGGCGAGCATTTTGCTGCTCGATGCACTCGGTAAGCGGCCGTTCCTGACGGCGGGCATGCATCTCGGGGAGGGGACAGGCGCAGCGGCAGGCGTGGCACTTTTGGATCTGGCACTGGCGCCATATCGGGAAATGGTGAGCTTCGCGGACATTGGAATGGAGCATATCAGCCGCAAAAGTAGTTGTTTGTCTGACAGATAGCACAAATTTTTATATAAATATTGTGTGTAACGCCGATAAATGCGATCTGCCCGCATTCTTTACAGGAATACTGCGTGCAGCAAAAAGCACCGAGCGTTAACTCGGTGCTTTACGGTTCAAATTCTTAGCATTTCAGAGCTTCATCCGCGATATTTGCGGTGATTTTGTTGTAGAACTCCTGCTTCTGCGCATCGTTTTCAAACGCTGAGAACGGCACGATGACCGCGGAGAATTCATCAACAAAAATATAATAATGCTTGTCATCGGTTGCGGTGCGCTGAACGGCCGAATACTGGTAAACGGTATCTTCGTTCTCGCCGGACAGCTCGAATTCGCTTTCACGCAGCGTGAGCGTTTTCGGTCCGCAAAGCTGCTTGTTCTTTGCGTTCTTGAGGATTTTCTCGATATTTTTGATCATTTTATGACGCATATAGCGCGGTGTGCCCCAGAAGCAGACGGCAGCGAGCGCAACGTAAACCGCGATGGAAACCGGCGTGAGCGTATGCAGCCAGTACATGAGCGCACTGCCGCCGAGAATGACAATAGCCGCGGTGGCGATTCTCATGGTGCGAATGCTGCGTTGAACAATCGCATTATTGTTGTAATAATTCAAATTAAAATCAATAAAATCCTGTTTGGTGATATCGTAATGCAGCTCCATTTTTCCTTACCTCAACTTACTCGGATAAAGTTATTGTATCGAAAATCAGAGCGGATTGCAAGTCTAATTAAGAAAGGGGAGCGAAAATGCTGATTTTAGTGACCGGCGGAGCGGCTTCGGGCAAGTCGGCGCACGCGGAACGGCTGGTGTGTGAAAAAGCACAGAGCCGATTATATCTGGCGACCATGCAGCCGTTCGGCAAGTCCGCAGAGGCGCGGATTGCGCGGCATCGGGCGCTTCGTGCGGGAAAAGGGTTCGCTACGGTGGAGAGAACACTTGATTTAGCGAATCTCAAGCTCTCTCAGCAATACGACGGAATTTTGCTCGAGGATTTGGGCAATCTGCTGGCAAACGAGCTGTTTGCGCCGGAAGGCGCAGGCGCAGGATCGGCGTTCGACAGCATTGTTGCAGGCGTGGATAATCTGCAAAAATACTGTGAAACGCTGGTTATCGTTTCCAACGAAATCTTCGCGGACGGCGTGCCGTACCCGCCGGAGACCATGCAGTATATCCGGATTTTAGGAGAACTGCACCAGAAATTAACTGGGAAAGCAGACGCGGTATATGAATCGGTATGCGGGATTTTGCTGCCGGTAAAGGAGGGAAAACAGCCGTGAAAAGTGTAATCAGCGGACTTTTAGTCGCGTTCTCAATGTACTCTGCGATACCTGTTCCACAGGTGAACTGGGAAAAACAGACCATGCGCTGGGCGCTGGGCTTCCTGCCGCTCATCGGTGTGCTGATCGGCGGTTTGGAGTGGATTTGGTTCGCGTTTTGTATGCATTTCGGCGCGGCGGGCTTGTTTTATGCTGTGATCGCGGCGATTATCCCGCTGGCAGTATCGGGCGGCATCCACCTCGACGGTCTGTGCGACACTTCCGATGCGCTGTGCTCGTTCGGCGATCGCGAAAAGCGTCTCGCCATCCTCAAAGACCCGCACGTCGGCGCGTTCGGGCCGCTGTGGCTGATGGCGTTCCTGTTGGCGGAGGTCGGCTGCTTCGCGCAGATCTACGACCGGCCTGTGCTTTTGCCGCTGGCGTGCACAGGATTCGCTTTTGCACGGACGATGGGTGGCCGCAAGGTAGTTGCATCACCGTGTGCAAAAGACAGCGGACTTGCACATATCTTTGCGGAAAACAGCGATAAACGCGCGGTATCGCGCATGTTAGTTGCTGAATTTGTTCTGTTTGCGGTACTTCTCGGATTGTGGATATACCGCGTGCCGCACGCGCTTGCTGCGGCGAAAGTGCTCGTTATTGTGCTCGTTGTGTGGTATGCTGTGCATGAGCACATAAGCCGTCGTGTGTTCGGCGGTGTCACCGGAGACCTGGCGGGATTCTGCATCTCGCTGTCGGAACTGATCACGCTTGCGGCAGCAGCGATTGGAGGGCTGATTTTATGACCGTGCTCATCATTGGCGGCGCATATCAGGGGAAACGAAAAGTTGCCGAAAACCTGTATGCAGACCTGCCGAGGATTGAAAATCTGCACGAAATCGTGCGGAAAATGCTGAAGGAAGACAAAGACCCGCTGTCGCTCGCAGATACGCTGTGCGGACACGTTATCACCTGCGATGAGATCGGCTGCGGCATCGTTCCCATCGACCGTGCGGACGAAAACTGGCGTGAAGCGGTTGGTCGTCTGTGCTGTGCTTTGGCACAGAAAGCGGACGCAGTCGTGCGCGTGATCGCAGGCGTGCCGCAATTTATCAAAGGAGAACAACCATGACGATAACCTTTGCCGTACTGCTCGGCTTCGCGCTCGACTGGCTGCTCGGAGACCCGAAAAAATTGCCGCATCCGGTATGTGCGGTGGGAAAACTCATCTCAGGAACCGAAAAAGTTCTGCGCCGCATCTTTCCCGCAACACCTGCGTCACTGACATTCGCCGGAATTTTACTCTGGATCATCACCTGCGGCGTGAGCTTTGCCGTGCCGTTTTTCCTTTTGCGCTGGCTGTATCATGTGAACTTCTGGCTCGGTTTTGCCGCTGAAACGCTGCTCTGCTGGATGATTTTCGCACGAAAAAGCCTTGCGGACGCCGGTTATCATGTCTACGGCGCGGTCAAGCAGTCGCTCGAGGAGGGGCGCAAGGCCATCGCGTGGTACGTCGGCCGCGACACCGCAGAGCTGTCCGAGGAGGGCGTTATCAAGGCCGCTGTCGAGACCGTGGCTGAAAACCTGACGGACGGTGTGGTCTCGCCGCTCGTGTTCATGCTCATCGGTGGAGCGCCGCTCGGCATGCTGTACAAGGCGGTCAACACGCTGGATTCCATGGTCGGCTATCATAACGATAAATACGAGTATTTCGGCAAGTTTTCGGCAAAAATGGACGATTTATTCAACTTTATTCCTGCCAGACTGTCCGCACTGTGCATGATCGCCGGTGCCGGAATGCTGCATCTCGATAACCGAAATGCGCTGCGGATTTACCGCCGAGACCGCAATAAGCACAAAAGTCCGAACGCCGGTCAGACCGAGTCCGCGTGCGCGGGCGCACTGCACATCCAGCTCGGCGGCGATGCCAGCTACTTCGGCAAAGTCGTTAAAAAGGCCGCCTTCGGTGATCCGATCCGCCGCGTAGACCGCACGGATATTCTCGCAACGGTCGATCTGATGACGGCGGCAAGCGTGTTTGCACTGGTGCTGTGCTGTGCAATCCGCCTGATCGTAAAAAGTTAGGACGCTGTGCGAGAGAGAAAATTCGTATTTGAAAGGGTGACAACATTGCCAACCTATGTCCACGGCGGCGATATCCAAACCTACATCGACCGCCACGGCTTCGCGCCGCTCGACCTGTCCGCGAACATCAATCCGTTCGGCATACCGGACGCAGTACGCGCGGCCATGCACAGGGCTGTGGATAACTGCACGCAGTATCCCGACCCGTTTTGCCGCGCCGCGCGGCAGGCGATTGGTGCGAGAGAAGGCGTCAATCCGGATTTTCTGTACTGCGGCAACGGTGCGGCGGATGTGCTTGACCGTCTTGCGGCGGTGCTGAAACCGCGCAAGGTGCTGCTCACCGCACCGACCTTCGCGGAGTACGAGCGCACGCTCTCAGGTGCGGAGATTCGGGTGCATAATCTGCGGGAAACGGACGGTTTTGCGCTCACAGAACGTATTTTAGACGAGATTTCACCGGATTTGGATGCGGTTTATCTCTGCAATCCGAACAATCCGACCGGGCGAACCGCCCAACCGGAGCTCCTGCGGGAAATCGTCCGAAAATGTACAGAAAACGGCGTAAAACCGGTTATGGATGAGTGTTTCAATGACTTTCTGGAGAACGCCGCGCAGCACACACTGAAAGACCTGCTGGAATCCGATCCCGGCCTGATCATCCTGCGCGCGTACACGAAAATGTACGCCGTGCCCGGTGTGCGCTTCGGCTGGTGCATGACGGCGGATGCGGCGCTGATTGAGAAATTATACCATGCCGGACAGCCGTGGAACGTGTCGGTCATCGCGCAGGCGTGCGCCGTCGCGGCGGCAAACGAGCCGGACTGGGCCGCTGAAACCGCCAAACGCATTGCCGAGGAACGCAGGTTTTTATCCAACGGACTTGCCGCCTGCGGACTGACCGTCTTTCCGGGCGAGGCCAACTTCCTGCTGTTCCGCTCCAACGATACCGGATTGCACAAGAAACTCGCTGAACACGGCATAATGATACGAAACTGCGATAATTATCGCGGACTTTCGGCGGGATACTATCGCGTTGCCGTAAAAACGAGAGAAGCAAGCAAGTGCTTGCTAAACGCAATCAAATTGATAATTGAAAATGGATAATGGAGAACGAAGGTACGCACTTTGCGCGGATTTGACAGCGCCGCGGGCGCAAGGGCAGTGACATTTTCCATTCTCCATTTTCGATTTTCCATTATGCGGGAGGTTTGCAAATGGCAAAAATTATCATGATACAGGGAACGTGCTCGAATGCAGGCAAAAGCCTTCTCTGCGCGGCTCTGTGCCGGATTTTCCGGCAGGATGGCTACCGCGTTGCGCCGTTCAAGTCACAGAACATGGCGCTCAATTCGTTCATCACGGCGGACGGCAGGGAGATGGGCCGCGCGCAGGTCGTGCAGGCCGAGGCGGCAGGCATCGCGCCCGATGTGCGTATGAACCCGATTTTGCTCAAGCCGACAAGCGATGTTGGCTCGCAGGTCATCATCATGGGCGAGGCGCAGGGAAACCGCACCGCGCGCGAATATTGGGGGCACAAAAAGGCGCTTTTGCCCATTATCAAGGACGCATTTGACAGCCTTGCCGCCGAGAATGACATTATCGTGATCGAGGGGGCGGGCAGTCCGGCGGAGATCAATCTCAAGCAGGATGATATTGTCAATATGGGTCTGGCGAAGCTGGTGAATGCGCCCGTTCTGCTGGTCGGCGACATCGACCGCGGCGGCGTGTTCGCGTCGCTGTACGGTACGGTCAAGCTGCTCGAGGAGGACGAGCAGGCGCGCATTCACGGTCTCATCATTAACAAATTCCGCGGTGACGTGGAGATTCTGCGGCCGGGTCTGACGCAGCTCGAGGATTTGACCGGCAAGCCGGTCATCGGCGTGGTGCCGTACGGTCATTTTGACATCGACGATGAGGACAGCCTGTCCGAGCGTCTGGACGCAAAGGCTGCTCCCGCACTGGTGAACATTGCGGTGGTAAAGCTGCCGAGACTGTCCAATTTCACGGATTTTTCCGCACTTTCGCGTGTATCCGGCGTGAGCGTCGCGTACGCGGACAAACCGGCACAGCTTGCCGGAGCCGACCTGATTATCCTGCCGGGCACCAAGTCCACGCTGGCAGACCTGCGCTGGCTGCGCGAGAGCGGCATGGAGGCGCAGATTCTCAAGGCGCACGCGGCAGGCACACCGGTTTTCGGTATCTGCGGCGGCTACCAGATGATGGGACGCACGGTCTCCGACCCGGACAACACCGAGGGCGGCGGCAGTCTGCGCGGCATGAAGCTGCTGCCGATCGACACGGTGTTCCGCCCGAGCAAGACCACGACGCAGACGCGCGGCACGCTGCTAGAGATTGACGGCGTGCTGTCCGATCTGAGCGGTCTGGCGGTCGAGGGCTACGAGATTCACATGGGCGAAACCGTGCGCGACGCGAGTGCAAAGCCGCTCGTTCGATTGCTTCGCAGGGAAGGCGAAATCGAGGACGGCTGTCAGACAGAAAACGCCTTCGGCACTTATCTGCACGGCGTGTTCGATGCGCCGGAGGCGGCGCTGCGGACGGCGCAGGCACTGGCGCAAAAGAAGGGCGTGACGCTCACCGGTGAAGCGCTCGACACACACGCCTACAAGGAGCAGCAGTACGACAAACTGGCGGATTCGGTGCGAAAATCGCTCGATATGGAACGAATTTATCGTATAATGGAGGGAAAAGCATGACGGGACTCATTCATATTTACTGCGGCGACGGCAAGGGCAAGACTACGGCGTCGGTTGGTCTGGCGGTGCGCTGCGCGGGACGCGGAAACAAGGTCGTGTTCGCGCAGTTTCTCAAGGATGGGACTTCGGGGGAGTGCCGTGTGCTGGCGAAATTGCCCGAAGTGACCGTTATGGCGGCAAATCCGGTCGGCAAGTTCTCCTTCCGCATGACGGATGCGGAGAAGCGGGAGACAGCGGACGCGCTCACCCGCACCTTCGATGCGGCAACCGGCTTTGCCGTGCGGGAGCACGCGCGGCTGCTCGTGCTGGATGAGGTCTGCGCGGCAATCTCGTGCGGCTTTCTGGATGAGAAAACGGTCGTAAAATTCCTTGAGACCAAGCCGGAAACGCTCGAGGTCGTACTGACTGGACGGGGTCCGTCCGAAGTGCTGCAGGCACACGCGGACTACATTACAGAAATGAAAATGCAGCGGCACCCGTTTGAGAAGGGCATCGCTGCGCGGGAGGGAATCGAATTTTGAACGGATACATGAAGCCGCAGGACATTGAAAAGCGGTCGTTTGAAATCATCACCGCCGAGCTGGGTGAGCGCACGTTTCCGGCAGGCATCGCCGAGGTGGTCAAGCGCGTCATTCACACCACGGCGGATTTTGACTACGCGGACAGCCTCGCGTTTTCGCCGGACGTGATAGGCAGGGCAAAAGCTGCGCTTGCGGCAGGGGCGACGGTGGTTACCGATACCAATATGGCGCTCTCCGGGGTGAGCAAGGCGACGCTGGCAAAGCTCGGCGGAAAGGCGGTCTGCCTGATGGCGGACGAGCAGGTGGCGAGCGAGGCCAAGGCTCGCGGTGTCACGCGGGCGGTCGTTTCGATGGAGCACGCCGCCAAATTGGAAGGCCCGCTCATCTTCGCCATCGGCAATGCGCCGACTGCGCTTATCCGTCTGCATGAGTTGATTGAGGAAGGCATTGTCGCGCCTGCGCTCGTCATCGGCGTGCCGGTCGGATTTGTCAACGTGGTCGAGGCGAAGGAGCTGTTCATCGGCGGGAACACGCCGTATATCATCGCGCGGGGCCGCAAGGGCGGCTCGAATGTAGCCGCGTCCATTGTCAATGCGCTGCTCTATCAGATGGTACATCGAGAAGGATTTTAAGCAGGAATTAGGAATTGCGTAATGGGTTGGCTGACCGGCGGCGGTTTTTCTCTGCACTCGCTTTCCGGTGCACATGAACCGCGCAGCGGTACGCTCTTTCCGGGCGGAGAGTATTGCCGCAGGCGCACAAAAAGGAGGAACCAACGGTTTCCTCCTTTTTGTGAATCTTCCTCTTTGTCCCCGCGGCGGACGCCGCAATGTCCTCGCCCGGAAATTGCAAACCGCTCACGCGGTTCGGGCACCCCGCAAAGCCGGTGCAGGAAATCTCCGTCACCGCGTCAATTACGAATTACTCATTCCAAATTCCTAATTACTTGCTCAATCGCTGCTCCATATAATTGTGCGCGTTCAGCTCGAGAGTATCGTTGAGCGGCACGAGCGGCTCGGTCTTGCCGTAGCGGCGGTCGAGCGCGGTCTGCAGGATAAAGTCGCACAGCACGGGATTCTTCGGCAGCAGCGAGCCGTGCGAGTAGGTGGCGAACACGTTGTTGTAGCGTGCGCCCTCGGTCTGGTCCTCGCCGTTGTTGCCGTAGCCCTTTATCATCATGCCGAGCGGCGCGACATCCTCACCGAGATAGGTTTTGCCCGAGTGATTCTCAAAGCCGACCACGATGGAGCCGCTGCTCTCGGGCGTTGTGCGGTACATGTAGTTGCCGATCATGCGCTCTTTCGCGCCGATGGTGTGCACGTTGATCGCGCCGATGAAGTCGAGCTGCACGCCGTCCCACGTTTTGTAATACTGGCCGAGCATCTGGTAGCCGCCGCAGATGGCGAGGAACACCTTCTCCTCCTCAACAGCGGTGCGGATGTCCTTGCCCTTGCCGGAGGCGAGGTCGCGCAGCAGCACCTCCTGCTCGAAGTCCTGTCCGCCGCCGATGAAGAAAATGTCGTACTTATTCACATCGAGCGGCTGACCGATTGAGCACTCGTCCACATTGACGCTGATGCCGCGGCTCTCCAGACGGCGCTTCATCGTGATAATGTTGCCCCGGTCACCGTACAGATTGAGAATGTCGGGGTAAAGATGGCAGATATTCAGTTCCATTGCAGTTGCCCCCCCTTATTCGTAGAACGCCTTGACGTCTGTGTGTTTGCTGATCTCACCGCGCAGGTCGAACATGGCGGTGTATGTCGGCATAAGGAATGCCGGTGTCTCATCCGAGCCGATCTCGGTCAGCAGCTTGTCGTACTCGCGGATAACCTCGATACGCTCGGGTGCAAAGCCTGCGTACTTGAGACGCAGCGCCATATCATCCGCACGCACGCCGGAAACCAGTACGCGCGTAAAGCGCACCTGCTGGTCAGCGAGCGCCTCAAAATCAACATCCCAGATCCAGCTGATGTCCGTGCCGTCCGCGAAGCGGTCGTTGAGCAGGAATGCCAGCTTGTAATTGCCCTCATCGTGCGCGATCAGGTTGATGACCTGATTGAAGCCGGCAGGATTCTTGACCAGCATCATGCGCGCCTGTGCCTGACCGAGTTTGAACTGCTCGGCACGGCCGAAGCCGCACTCAAACTGAGAAAGCGCGCTGACCGCGGTCTGCTCCTCAATGCCGACAACATGCGCGACAGCGGCCTCTGCGGCGGCGTTGTAGATGTTGTAGCCGCCCGGCAGGTTGACGTGTACCTCGTGCTCGTGACCGAAGATGTCCAGTACGATGTCGGACGAGTCCGCGCCGGTGGCGAGTACCTTGGTGACAGCGACCTGCGGTGTCTGGCGGTGGTAGCCGCACTTCGGGCAGCGGAAGCCGCCGAGATGACCGTAGGTGATGTAATCGTACTCATATTCGGTCTTGCAGTGGATGCAGTACGGCGCGTCGGACAGCTCGTGCGCGGTCTCCTTGTAGATCGGGACATTCACGCCGAACCAGACGATCTTGTTCGGCACGCTGCCCGCAAGGGAAGCGGTGAGCGAACAGTCCGCGTTCAGGCAGAGTGTTGCATCCGGAACGTGCGTGATACCCTCGCGGATGGCGTTGAGCGTGTGCGTAATTTCGCCGTAGCGGTCAAGCTGGTCGCGGAAAATGTTGTTGACGACCAGACATTCGACTGGCAGGTATTCACTCGTTTTGCGGAAGGCCGCCTCGTCGCATTCGATGAGCGCGTGCGTGTACGGGCATTTGCCGGACAGGGTGGCGTGCTGCGCGAATACCGCGATGATGCCGGTCAGCAGGTTCGCGCCCGACTTGTTGGAGAAATATTTGAGTCCCGCATCGGCAAACGCCTGCTCGATCATGCGGGAGGTGGTGGTCTTGCCGTTCGTGCCGGTCACGACCGTGACCTTTACGCCGCGCGACAGCTCACCCAGAATATTTTTATCAATTTTCAGTGCCAGCTTGCCCGGCAGGTTGGTGCCGCCGCGTCCCAGCTTGCGCAGAACAGCGCCCGATGCCTTGCACACCAGCACCGCCAGTCTGGTTTGGAGTTTCATTGCTGTAACCTCTTTTTTCAAGTCATATAAAATAAGTATAGCGCATTTTGCGGCATTGCACAAGGGAAAACGTCGGAAAATGCGCCTACCCGGCGGGGGCACAAGAGGGTAGACACCTGCGGTTTCCACCCTCTTGTGAATCCCCCCTTTCCCTTGGAGGGTCTGGCGCAGATTGCCTACATGTGACCGCTGCGAAATAGGGGAACGGCAGAGGATTTTTTCTTCCGCGCGGTATCCGCATATTCGCATTTCGGCTATGTTACTGCTACACAGGCGGTTTACTCCACGCAGGCGCGGCATATCCGTGCCGCGCAATTCGTTAGCGCGTTATGATGGACAGGGCCTGCGAGGATAAATTGCACCGAACGCCTAATCCGTAGGTGCTGTCCGCAAACTCCAGACTTACGAGTTGCGCGGCACGGGTATGCCGCGCCTGCGGAAAGTAGCCGGTATGTGTAGCAGTAATCTGTCTGTGAACTGCGAAAAGGCGGAGAAAGACACGCTGAGGTAACCCGACTGCCGCGTCCTTTTCCTGCTTACGCAGTCTACCATCTGCACCCAAGGTAGTAGGGAAAAGGGGAGATTCACAAGAGGGTGGAAAACCGCAGGTTGTCTACCCTCTTGTGCGCCTGCCGCGCGTAGCGGCAATCCCCGCTGTGGTTCACGGCAAAGCTCCCCGCCCGGACAGGGCGAACCGCCTGCGCGGTTCGGGCACACCGGACAGCCTGTGCCGCCGTTTCCGTATCGGCTTTTCGGTTTGCATAGGGCAACAATTTTGCCCGCATATTGACTTTCGGCTGCGCATATGCTAAGATAAATCGCAATAAGGGAGTAGTCGGCGCGGAGCGTTCCGCCGCGCGGCAGAGCCAACATACTGGGGAGGACGCTCCTCTGGTTTTGCATGAAATGACGAGACTTATCTGTTCTACGCGGCAGATGGGTCTTTTTTTGTGCCTGTTTTCCGCCGGATAAACGACTGAGGAGGACAAGAAAATGGGTTTATTGGAGTTATTTTTAATCGCAGTCGGTCTGTCGATGGATGCGTTCGCGGTGTCTGTCTGCAAGGGACTGAGCGTGCGCACGCTCAAGGCTAAGCACGCGGTCATCTGCGGACTGTATTTCGGCGGCTTTCAGCTTTTGATGCCGCTCATCGGCTTTGCACTCGGCGTGCGCTTTCAGTCGCTCATCACGAGCATTGATCACTGGATCGCCTTTGTGCTGCTGGGGCTTATTGGCGCAAACATGGTGCGCGAGTCGCGCGAGCACGATGACGAAAGCGTCAGCGATTCGTTCCGCTTTATGACCATGCTGCCGCTTGCGGTTGCCACGAGCATTGATGCGCTTGCGGTCGGTGTGACGTTTGCGTTCCTGCAGGTCGATATCGTTCCGGCGGTGTCGTTCATCGGTGCAACCACGTTTGTGCTGTCGTGCATCGGCGTGAAGATCGGCCATGTGTTCGGCACAAAGTACAAGTCCCGCGCAGAGCTGTTCGGCGGTATCGTACTGATCCTGATGGGTCTCAAAATCCTGCTGGAGCATTTGGGTTTTCTGGGATAACAAAAGGCACCTCAATGAGGTGCCTTTTTACTGTCTCTATGCGTTTTCGGTCGAAAATCATTCGGCTGCAGCCTGCACGCCCGCAATATCCTGCACGGTCTTGCAGGTCAGCTCCTTGCTGATCTTGCCCGCAAAGCCGGTCAGCGTCTTGCCCGGACCGATCTCGCACGCCGAGGTCAGACCGGCAGCCATGCCGTTCTTCACCAGCTGCGTCCAGCGAACCGGAGAGATCATGTGCTGCTCGAGGTGTGCCGGCAGGTCGGAGCAGTCGTAAACCTTGCCGTCGAGGTTGGAGTAAATATCCATCTTCGGTGCGGAGAAGGTAAAGTCCGCAACGTAAGCGCGCAGCTCTGCGGCAGCCTTTGCCATCAGCGGGGTGTGGAATGCACCGGATACCGCAAGCGGGAGCGCACGGCGTGCGCCTGCAGCCTTGCAGTTTTCGATCGCCTCTGCGAGAGCCGCCTTTTCACCTGCGATAACCAGCTGACCCGGGCAGTTATAGTTTACCGGACGGACCACGCCGGAGGTCACCTTCGCGCAGGCTTCTTCAATTACGCTGTCCTCCAGACCGAGGATAGCCGCCATGCCGCCGTCGATCGAGTCCGCTGCCTGCTGCATCAGCTTGCCGCGCATGGAAACGATCTTTACGCCGTCTGCGAGGGAAACAACGCCTGCAGCCGCCAGTGCGGTGTATTCACCGAGCGAGAAGCCTGCCGCTGCCTTGAATTCCACGCCTGCTTCCTTCAGTGCAGCCCAGGCTGCCATGGAATGGGTGAAAATTGCGATCTGGCTGTTCTCCGTGCGGGAGAGCGTTGCCTTGTCGCTCTCAAAGCACAGCTTGGCTACATCCAGACCGGCGCCTTCGCTTGCTTCCTCAAAAACCAGCTTGGCAGCCTGCGAGTTCTCATAAAGATCCTTGCCCATGCCGGGGGCCTGTGCGCCCTGACCCGGGAAAAATGCAAAACCGTAGTTCACGTTTCGTTCCTCCAAAATAATAATCAAACGCTGACAGCACCGTATTTTAATAGATATTTTTCGCACAAAGTGTTGCTAAATAATAACGGTCTGTCTTGACAATTTACTGTGCTTTTATTATAATAGTCGGAGAATACTTTGTCAATCTAACTATTGTCGCTTTTCCACGCTTTTTGGGAGAGCGATTTGGACTTTTTAGGAGCGTGGAAATCATCAACAGTAAACTGATCGGCACGGGCGCGTGCATACCGGATTTTGTCCTGACCAACGCCATGCTGGAAAAAATGGTCGATACCAACGATGAGTGGATCGTGCAGCGCACCGGTGTGCGCGAGCGCCGCATCGCAAAGAATACACATACATGGGAGCTGGCGCTCGGTGCCGCACAGGACGCACTCGCGGACGCAGGCATCACCGCAGAGGAGCTGGACCTCATTCTCGTCAGCACCTGCTCGCCGGATACCAACACGCCGAATACGGCGTCTATCCTGCAGGACAAGCTGGGTGCGCGTCAGGTCGGCGCGTTCGATATCAACAATGCCTGCACCGGCTTTGTCTCCGCGACCGACATTGCGGACAGCTACATTAAATCCGGCAAGGCAAAGACCGTGCTGGTTGTATCGGCGGAAACGCTTTCGCGCATCGTGGACTACACCGACCGCTCGACCTGCATTCTGTTCGGCGACGGTGCCGCTGCGGCCGTTTATCAGGCGACTGAGGACGAAACGGTCGGCATTCTGTCCACTTTCACCGCGGCAGACGGTTCGGGCGCAGAGTACCTGCACATGGAAGCCCTGCCGGTCGAGGATCCGCTTTCCGGTGACCGCACGGTGGACCCGAAGGCGCGTTTCCTGAAAATGCAGGGTGCACCGGTCGTGCGCTTCACCGCAAGAGCCGTACCGCTTGCGATCGACACCGCACTCAAGCGGGCGGGCGTCACCGCAGAGGAAATCGACTGGGTGGTACCGCATCAAGCGAATCTGCGTATTCTGGATGTTATTGCACGCAGATACCATCTGCCGAAGGAGAAGATCTACGTCAATATGGACCGTTTCGGCAATACCTCGTCGGCAAGCGTGCCGATCTGCCTGAACGAAATGCGTAAGAACGGCCTGCTGCACGAGGGTCAGACCATTGTCTGCACCGGCTTCGGCGGAGGACTTACTTATGGCGCTTTTGTGCTGAAATTGTAATTACAGTACAATATTCAACAGAAATGTACGATACCAGATATTCAGCGCAATAACATTTGGTTACATTTCGTGAAAAATATGCTATAATAACTTGATAGATTTAGAATTACAAGAAATTACCTGTATAAAAGGGGAGAATGACCTATGAAAACCAAGATCACAGAACTTCTCGGTATCGAATACCCGATCGTGCAGGGCGCTATGGCGTGGATCGCGGAGCACCATCTGGCTGCTGCGGTTTCCAAGGCAGGCGGTCTGGGCATTATCGCGGGCGGCGCGGCTCCGGTGGATTACATCCGTGAGGAGATCCATAAGGCGCGTGCCATCACGGACAAGCCGCTCGGTATGAACATCATGCTGCTCTCCCCGAATGCGGATGATCTGGCGCAGCTGGCTATCGACGAGAAGATCGAAGTGCTGACCACCGGCGCAGGCAATCCGGGCAAGTATATCGCGGACTGGAAGAACGCAGGCATTAAGGTTATGCCGGTCGTTGCTTCGGTTGCACTGGCAAAGCGCATGGAGCGCGCAGGTGCAGATGCGGTTATCGCAGAGGGTATGGAAGGCGGCGGCCACATCGGTGAGCTGACCACCATGCCGCTCGTTCCGCAGGTCGTAGACGCACTGAGCATTCCGGTCATCGCCGCAGGCGGCATTGCGGACGGCCGCGGCATGGCAGCTGCCATGATGCTCGGCGCCGAAGGCGTACAGTGCGGCACGATCTTCCTTGCAACACCGGAGTGTCAGATCTCGGAAAAGTATAAGGAACTCGTCCTCAAGGCTACCGACATTTCGACCGTTGTTACCGGTCGTCCGTCCGGTCATCCGGTGCGTTCGCTCAAGACCCCGATGGCGCGCAAGTGCCTCGAGCTCGAGAAGCAGAACACCGATGCCTCTCTTGAGGAGCTTGAGAAGGCAACCGCCGGTTCGCTGCGCAAGGCCGTGCAGGACGGCAACTATGAGGAGGGCACCTTTATGTCCGGTCAGATTGCGGGTATGCTCAAGGAGCTGCATCCGTGCGAGGAGATCCTCAAGGGCATGACCGCACAGGCGGAGGACCTTCTGAAGAACGCTTACAAGAGATTTGAATAAGAGCGGAGAGTGAAGAGATAGGAAAACTCCTCACTCCTGCCTGTCTATAGAATGGAGTAAACAATGAGCTTAGCAATCGTAACCGGCGGTTCCCGCGGCATTGGCGCGGCAATCGCGGAAAAGCTGGCGCAGGACGGCTTCGACGTCCTCATCAATTGTGCGTCCTCGGTCGAAAAGGCTGAGGCTGTGGCGGAGAAGTGCCGCGCGCACGGCGTCAACGCTTATGTGAAGAAGTGGGATGTTGCGGACTATGACGCCTGCAGCACCGCTCTCAAGGAAATTAAGGAAGAGATCGGCGTACCGTTCGTTCTCGTCAACAATGCGGGCATCACCCGCGACGGTCTGATGGTCCGCATGAAGGAGGACCAGTTCGATGATGTTATCCGCACCAACCTCAAGGGCGCATTCAACATGCTCAGCCTGTGCGGTGCGATGATGATGCGCGCCAAGCAGGGCCGCATTATCAACATCACCTCGGTTTCGGCGTTCACCGGAAACTACGGCCAGATCAACTACACCGCTGCCAAGGCGGGTATGGTCGGCATGACCAAGACCGCCGCCAAGGAGCTGGGTGCGCGCGGCATTACGGTAAACGCAGTCGCTCCGGGCTGGATCGCCACCGAGATGAGCGACAAGGTGCCCGAGGACATCCGCGAGAACGCCAAGAAGCAGATCGCGCTCGGCCGTTTCGGCAAGCCGGAGGAAATCGCAGGCGTGGTTGCCTTTCTGGCCTCCGACGCTGCAAGCTATATTTCCGGCCAGACGATCATCGCTGACGGCGGACTTTATTAAGGCATCACCGGACAATTCGCCTGCGGCACTTTGCGGTAATTTTCCGCTCTGATGTCGTTCCGGATTTTGCAATACACAAAGTATTGCTGCAAACCCGCGCCTAATCAGAACGCAAAATTCCTGCGCAAATTGCTCTTGCCGAATTATCCGGTGATACCTTTTTGCTGCGTGGAATAAAAATTGCGATTAGATAAATGCGTGATATTGGAATGAAGGAGCAAATATATGGAACGTGTAGTAATCACCGGCATGGGTGCCATCACTCCGGTCGGCAACGATGTGCCGTCGTTTTGGGAGTCGCTCAAGACCGGCAAGTGCGGCATCGGTCCCATCACCAAGTTTGATGTATCCGATTTTAAGGTAAAGCTGGGTGCAGAGGTCAAGGACTTCGACCCGACCCAGTATATGGAGAAGCGTGAGGCGCGCCGCGCAGATGCAAATGTGCATTACGCAATGGCGGCAGCGATCCAGGCTGTCGAGCAGGCAGGCCTCAAGGAAGGCAATTTCGATCCCTATCGCACGGGCGTTATCTTCGGCTCGGGCGTAGGCGGTCTGCATGTTGCCGAGCAGGAGGTCCCGAAGCTGCTCGAAAAGGGTCCCGGCCGCGTTTCGCCGTTCGCTATTCCGGAGATGATCGCCAACATCGCGGCGGCGTATATCTCCATGCACTTCGGCTTCAAGGGTGAGAATTTCTGCCCGGTTTCCGCGTGCGCGACCGGCAACCACTCGATCGGTGAGGCAATGCGCGCCATCCGCCACGGCTATCAGGATGTCGTTGTCTGCGGTGGCACCGAGAACGGCATTATCCCGATCTCGATGGCAGGCTTCCAGAATATGAGGCGGTTCACATGGGTGAGGATCCGACGGCGGCTTCCATCCCGTTTGACGCACGCCGTTCCGGCTTTGTCATGGGCGAAGGCGCAGGCTGTCTCGTACTCGAGAGCCTGACGCACGCACAGCAGCGCGGCGCGACCATTCTGGCAGAGGTGGCAGGCTACGGTGCCTCCGGCGACGCTTACCACATCACCAGCCCGTCTCCGGACGGCGATGCGGCTGCACACGCCATCCGCGGTGCCATTGAGGATGCCGGTCTGACCCCGGCTGACGTTGACTATATCAACGCGCACGGCACCTCCACGCCGCTGAATGAAAAGTATGAGACCATTGCCATCAAGAAGGCGTTTGGCGAGGAGGCTTACAACGTGAAGGTATCCTCCACCAAGTCCATGACCGGCCATCTGCTGGGCGGCGCGGCTGCGGTTGAGGCCATTGCCTGCGTTATGGCAATCCGCGAGGGCATTGTACCGCCGACCATCGGCTACAAGGAGCCGGATCCGGAGTGTGATCTGGATATCACCCCGAACAAGGCGGTTGAGATGCCGATCAATGTTGCCATCTCCAACTCGCTCGGCTTTGGCGGCCACAACGCCTGCATCCTGATCAAGAAGGTATAAAAATGGACATCAAAGAATTGAAAGACATCGCGCTTGAGCTGATGGACGCGCTGGCTGCAAAAAAGCTGGGCGAGGTCGAGCTCGAACTGGATGACGTAAAAATCAAGATCAAGGCAGCTGAACCGGCTCCCGTGATCGCTGCAGCATCGGTAGCAGCGGCGGCACCCGCAGCGGCGCCGGCGGCAGCACCCGCAGCGGAGAGCGCAGACGCGGCACCAGCGGCTGAGGAGCAGCTTCCGGCAGGCACGCAGGTGAAGAGCCCGCTGGTCGGCACGTTTTATTCTTCTCCGTCTCCGGACGAACCGCCGTTCGTGCTGGTCGGTCAGCAGGTGAAGGAGGGCGATACCCTCTGCATCATCGAGGCGATGAAGATCATGAACGAGATCAAGGCACCGTGCGACGGCAAGATCATCCGCATTATGGCACAGCCGGGCGATATGGTTGAATACAATCAGGTGCTCTGCGTAATCGAATGACGCTTATAGGGGGCTTCACAAGCCCTATATACGAAAACAGGTTCCGTAGAAACCTGTTTTCGATACCCGAATGTCGCCGCGCGCAGTGCGACCAAGAAGTCGCACAAGGATAGCGCCCAAGACGGCTGAGTCGGGGTGTAAAAACCCAGCGCTAACCTTGCGCGACGCCGTTCGCGCTGCGCCGCACATGTCGCGGGTTTTTACGAAGCGCAAGGCGCTTCTATTTCATGCGCAATGCAAAGCATTGCGGTTTTACCGCATAATTAGTGCTGTATTGCGTGTTTCACTTGCATTTTGTAAGGAGAGGGATTATAATATGCTGAACAAAGAACAGATCATGGAGATCCTTCCGCACCGTCCGCCGATGCTTCTGGTGGACGAGATCCTCGAAATGGACGAGAACCATGTAGTCGGTGCGTTGCACCTGACCGGCGACGAGTTCTTCTTCCAGGGCCACTTTCCGGGCAACCCGATCATGCCCGCGGTGTTCCGTCTGGAGGCGCTCGCGCAGGCAGGCGGCGTAGCGCTGCTGTCTCTGCCCGAATTCAAGGGCAAGACTGCGGTCTACACCGGCATTGACAAGGCGAAATTCCGCGCAATGGCAAAGCCGGGCGATACCCTTCGTCTGGAAGTTACCTTCACCAAGCGCCGCGGCCCGATGGCAGTAGCCGAAGGCATTGCCTGGGTTGGGGACGAGAAGGCCGCCGAAGCGGAGATCAAATGCATGGTCATCAATGACTGAGGCGGGAGAGAGCTAATCGAATGTTTCAGAAGGTACTCATTGCGAACCGCGGCGAGATTGCGGTCCGCATTATTCAGGCCTGCCGTGATTTAGGCGTTATCTCGGTGGCCGTTTACTCCGAGGCTGACCGCGAAGCGCTGCACGCGCAGATCGCGGACGAAGCGGTCTGCATCGGTCCGGCCCGTGCGGCGGACAGCTACCTGAATATGGATAATATCATTTCGGCGGCGCTGGCTTCCGGCTGTCAGGCCATTCATCCGGGCTTCGGCTTCCTGTCCGAGAATCCGGATTTTGCCGAGCGCATCACGCAGGCCGGTCTGGCGTTTATCGGCCCGACTGCAGCAACTATCCGCCTGATGGGCGACAAATCCGAGGCAAAGCGCAACGCGATCGCCGCAGGCGTTCCGGTCGCGCTCGGCACGGACGGCCCGCTGCGCGATTTTGACGAAGCCATCTCCGAGGCCGAGCGCATCGGCTATCCGGTCATGCTCAAGGCGGCATCCGGCGGCGGCGGCAAGGGCATCCGCGTGGCGGAGAGCGTCAAGGACCTCAAGGACGCGTACGACAGCGCCTCTGCAGAGGCTATCGCCAACTTCGGTGACGGCCGCCTGTACATGGAAAAATATATTCACAATCCGCGCCATATCGAGGTGCAGATTCTGGGCGATAACTACGGTAACGTGGTGCACCTGTTCGAGCGTGAGTGCTCGGTGCAGCGCCGTCACCAGAAGCTGATCGAGGAAAGTCCGTCGGCTTTCGTTACGCCCGAGCTGCGCGAGAAGATGACCTCGGCGGCTGTTGCGTTGGCAAAGCGCGTCGGCTACCGAAACGCGGGTACGATCGAATTTTTAGTCGATAACGACCGCAATTTCTACTTCTGCGAGATGAACACCCGCATTCAGGTCGAGCACCCGGTCACCGAGGAGGTCACCGGCGTAGATCTGGTCTGCGAGCAGCTTCGCGTGGCGGCAGGCGAGCCGCTGTCCTTTAAGCAGGAGGATCTGACCATCCGCGGTCACGCCATCGAGTGCCGCATCAACGCGGAGGACCCGTCGAGAAACTTTGCGCCCTGTCCGGGCACACTGGTGTCCTTGCATCTGCCGGGCGGTCCCGGCGTGCGCGTGGATTCCGCGGCTTATCAGGGATATAAGATTCCGCCGTTTTACGATTCCATGATCGGCAAGCTGATCGTCTACGGCGCCGACCGTGAGCAGGCCATCGTTCGCATGCGCCGTGCCCTCGCGGAGATGCTGTTTGAGGGCGTTGTGACCGCAACCGACTATCAGATGCACATCCTGTGCTCGAAGGCGTTTGTGGAAGCAAACTTTAATGTTAATTCCATCGCAAACGGCGATTTTGACTAAATCATTTATTATGGTATAATAGATTTAGCACAAGCATAGTTGAATCCGAAGGTCTTACAAAATCAGCGTATTTTAAAAAGCGAAGTTTTTGTAATCCGAAGGATTTCAGAGGCAGTACCGCACGGTTGGACAAGAGCGATTTGCGAGATGTTTTGTTCACTGGTGCGGCGCGGACTTGCAGCAGTACGCTGTATTGCAAAAGTACGCAACAAAACCAGGGGGCAAAACAGCCGCAAAGCGCCGAAGGCCAATCGTGCGGTACTGCCTCCAAACGAAAGGGGAGTTACGCATGGGTCTGATCGACCTGTTTCAAAAAACACGCGAGACCTCTATGGAAATGAAACCGCAGGAGGACGAAGCGGCCAAGGTCGTAACCTGCAAGGGCTGCGGCGCAGAACTGAAGGCGTATCTACGGCAAGAATCTGTATGTGTGCCCGCACTGCGGACGATACGGACGACTGCTCGCGCGCACGCGCATCCGTCAGATCGCGGATAAGGACAGCTTTGAGGAGCTGTACGCCAATCTGGCACCGGCGGACCCGATCCACTTCCCGGGATACGCAGAGAAAACGGCAGAGCTGGCTGAAAAGGTCGGCATGCCGGACGCGGTCAAGACCGGCGTGTGTAAGATCGGCGGTGTGGAAACTGCGATCGGCGTCATGGACAGCCATTTCATGATGGCGTCCATGGGTTCGGTCGTTGGCGAAAAGCTGACCCGCCTGTTTGAGTACGCGACCGAAAAGGGTCTGCCTGTTGTGCTGTTTACCTGCTCCGGCGGTGCGCGCATGCAGGAGGGCATGTTTTCGCTGCTGCAGATGGCCAAGGTGTCCGCGGCGGCGCGCCGTCACTCGGACGCCGGACTGCTGTATATCACCGTGCTGACCGACCCGACCACGGGCGGCGTTACCGCGTCGTTCGCCATGCTGGGCGATATTATCCTCGCGGAGCCGCGTACGACCATCGGCTTTGCCGGCCGCCGTGTTATCGAGGGAACCATCGGTCAGACCCTCCCGGACGATTTTCAGTCCTCGGAGTTCTTGCTATCGCACGGTTTCTGTGATAAAATAGTTCCGCGTAATCAACTCAGAGAAACGCTGGAAAAACTCTTGAAGCTGCACTGCGGCTCCAAGTCCAAGAAATGGCAGGTGTGGCGTCGTGATTAACAAACCCGCAAGTGAAAAAATGCGTATCATTCACGATACCAAGCGTCCGATGATCACGGACTATATCAATGAGCTGTTCACCGACTTCACCGAGCTGCACGGCGACCGCTATTTTTCGGACGACCATGCCATCCTCGGCGGCGTTGGCTACTTCAACGGCACACCGGTGACGGTAATCGGCCACCGCAAGGGCCGCACCATTGAGCAGAATATGGACGCCAACTTCGGCATGGCGCACCCGGAGGGCTATCGAAAGGCCCTGCGTCTCGCGCATCAGGCGGAGAAATTCCACCGCCCGGTCATCAACTTTGTTGACACCGGCGGCGCGTTCTGCGGCGTAGGCGCGGAGGAACGCGGTCAGGGCGAGGCCATTGCCCGCTGTTTGTATGAGTTTATCGAGCTGAAAACCCCGGTCATCTCTATCGTGACGGGTGAGGGCGGCTCCGGCGGCGCACTGGCGCTGGCGGTGGCAGACCGTGTGCTCATGCTTGAGAACGCCCTGTATTCGGTTATTTCGCCGCGCGGCTGCGCGTCCATTCTCTGGAAGGACCCCAAGCGCGAGGCGGAGGCAGCGGACACGCTGCATATCACCGCGCAGGACCTGTACAGCTTCGGTATGATCGAAGGCATCATTCAGGAGGGCACATCCTCCGCACAGCTTATCCGCAATGTGGCGCGCACGCTGCGCGACCAGCTTGCAGAGCTGGATGCTGAGCCGGACATCGACACGATGCTGCAGAAACGGTATGAAAAATTCCGCAGAGTCGGAGTTTTCAGAACAATAAATCAAGAAAGTAATGAAGGAGTGTAAATCCCATGTTTGAAAAGGTATGTGAAATCCTGGCAGACAAGTTTGACGCTGATGCTTCCACCATGACCATGGACACCAAGGTTAAGGAAGACCTGAACGCAGACTCTCTGGACGTTGTAGAGCTGATGATGGACCTCGAGGAGAACTTCGGCGTAACGATTTCCGACGAGGAAGCTGCTAAGATGAGCACCATCGGTGACATCGTAAACTACATCGAAGCAAATCAGTAAGATTTCGTTTTGAGCATGAAAAAGCCACCGTTTCTTTGAAACGGTGGCTTTCTGCTGTGTGCAGCGTGTTTTTTATTTCACGGTCAGGATCATAGTCATGGTGTCCGCGTTCCAATCCACGCCGAAGCCGAGGGCGTCGCCAAGGTCGCGCAGCTTGAAGTAGTTGTTGCCGCCGATGGAATAGGCGGTAAGGGAAAGCGGCTTGCCGTCCAGATAAACGGAGGCGTTCGTGAGAGATGCGGCCTTATTGCCGGCGGGCAGGGCGGCCTGCTCACCGCCGACCGCGGTGTAGGCGGTCTTGCTGGTCAGGTCAATGCGCTGCTGCGCCGCGTTCCACTTGACCTCAAAATTGGTGTTCAGACCGTCGAGTGCTTTCGCAAGATCGCGCAGCTTGAAGTAGTTGCTGCCGTTGATGGTGTACGCGCCAAGCTTTGCCGACTCGCCGTTGAGCGTTACCTTGTGGGTCGAGACCTTTGCGGTCGGGTTGGTCAGCTTGCGCAGAAAGGCGATGGTATCCTGCAGAGCCGCACGCGGAGACAGCGCACGGTCGCTGTTGTAAGGGCTTTCCCAGAAGGAGTAATATTGCTCGTCCATATCGCCGGTGAAGTCGAGGATAGCGGAAGAAAATTCCTCTGCGGTAACGGACTGACCGTTGATAGTTTTGACTGGTGTCGGTGTCTCGGCATCCCAGTCGAAGCCGTCCGTGTAGGTGAGGACCACAACGGCTTTATCGCCCTGTTTGGTCCAGAAGGTGACCGGATTGTTATTCATCACTTCCTGACCGGAGACCAGATACGCCTTGTCCCTGCCAACGTAAAACTGGGTGCACGGCGAAACATCCGTGCCGAAGTTGCTCACGCCCTCCGGAATCTCCAGCGCGTAGATTTTCCCATCCGCATACGAATACATATGCTGGCCGTTCAGACCTGCGCCGCAGTACAGCTCGGGCGTGCCGTCGCCGTCCATATCCACCAGCTTTGCCATGGAGAGGCCGGTCAGCAGTCCCTTGAAGCCATCGTCCGTGCGAGCGGCAGCCTTGCCATACTTATTCTGCAGGGTGGTGATCTGATTCAGATACGCCTTAGCACCCTGCGGAGACAGGGAACCGAGGTCAGCCGCGCCTGCGGCTCCGACAGCCATTGCGCCGGTCAGTACGGTGCAGAGCATTGCCTTTCCGATTTTGTTCATAGAGATTCTCCTTCCTTTTATCAGACGCTTGCGTCTTTTTTTTATTGTACGGCAGCGGTCTGTCTGCGTCAACTGTATCCTGAGCGGAATTTTTATCAGTTAGCAAAATATTTTACAATTTAGAGCGGATATATCGCCGTAATTTTGACGATAAAATAGGTGGAAAATGAACGAAAAAACGGGTATAATAAATTCTGTACGAAAATAATCCCGCTGATGGAGGAATAGAATATATGATCCGTAACGATTTACGCAACATCGCCATCATTGCGCACGTTGACCATGGCAAGACCACTCTGGTCGATCAGATGCTCAAGCAGGCTGGCGCTTTCCGCGAAAATCAGGTGGTAGAAGAGCGTGTCATGGACTCGGGCGATATCGAGCGTGAGCGCGGCATTACCATTCTGGCAAAGAACACCTCTGTACATTACAAGGGCGTAAAGATCAACATCGTAGATACCCCGGGCCACGCCGACTTCTCCGGCGAGGTAGAGCGTATCCTCAAGATGGTAGACGGCGTTGTTCTGCTGGTTGACGCAGCAGAAGGCCCGATGCCGCAGACCCGTTTCGTGCTGCAGAAGGCATTGGAGTTCGGTCACAAGATCATCATCGCAATCAACAAGATCGACCGTCCGGACGCTCGTCTCAACGAGATCGGCGACGAGGTCCTCGAGCTGCTGCTCAACCTTGATGCGACCGACGAGCAGCTGGACAGCCCGATCGTTTACTGCTCCGGCCGTGCAGGCACCGCTTCCATGTCCCCGAACGTGGAGGGCAAGGACCTGACCCCGCTGTTCGAGCAGATTCTCGAGCACATTCCGGCACCGCAGGTTGATACCGAAGGCCCGACCCAGATGCTCGTTTCTTCTATCGACTACAACGAGTACGTTGGCCGTATCGGCATCGGCCGTATCGAGCGCGGCTCGATGAAGGTAGGTCAGCAGGTTACCGTCTGCGACTACCACGGCAACACCAAGCCGTATAACGCAAAGCTGGTTACCCTGTACTCCATCGAGGAGCTGGGCCGTCAGCCGATCGAGGAGGCACAGGCAGGCGAGATCGTTTGCTTCTCCGGCATCGAGGGCGTAACCATCGGTGAGACCCTGTGCGACCCCGAGCACGTTGAGGCTCTGCCGTTCGTTAAGATCTCCGAGCCGACCGTTGAGATGACCTTTATGGTCAACGACTCTCCGTTCGCCGGCAAGGAAGGCAAGTTTGTTACCTCCCGTCACCTGCGTGAGCGTCTGTTCCGTGAGCTGCTCAAGGACGTATCCCTGCGCGTAAACGAAACCGATACCACCGATGCATTCCGCGTTTGCGGCCGTGGTGAGATGCACCTGTCCATTCTGATCGAGAACCTGCGCCGTGAGGGCTACGAGTTCCAGGTTGGCGCACCGAAGGCGCTGCTCAAGGAGATCGACGGCAAGACCTGCGAGCCGATGGAGCGCATGATCGCAGACGTTCCGGCGGATGCTGTCGGCGCGATCATGGAGAAGATGGGCTCCCGCAAGGGTGAGCTGGTTTCCATGAACCCGAAGGGCACCGACCGTATGCGCCTCGAGTTCATCATTCCGGCGCGCGGCCTGTTCGGCTACCGCACCGAGTTCCTGACCGATACCAAGGGCGAGGGCGTTATGTCCTCCGTATTCAACAGCTATCAGCCGTATAAGGGCGATATCCAGAAGCGCACCACCGGTTCTCTGATCGCGTTTGAGGCCGGCGAGGCTGTTGGCTATGGCCTGTTCAACGCACAGGATCGCGGCCCGCTGTTCATCGGCCCCGGCACGATGGTATACGAAGGCATGATCGTCGGCGAGAACCCGCGCGGCGAGGACATGGCTGTAAACGTCTGCAAGAAAAAGCAGCTGACCAACATGCGTGCATCCGGCTCGGATGATGCGCTGCGCCTGATTCCGCCGCGCCAGATGTCCATCGAGGCGGCACTCGAGTTCATCTCCGACGATGAGCTGCTTGAGATTACCCCGGAGAGCATCCGTATGCGCAAGCGCGTTCTGTCCAACACCGAGCGTCTGAAAAAGACCAAGGGCGGCAAGAAATAATGATGGCTGTGCCGCAATTACGCTTTTACACCGTTTAGGTGAAGAAAAGCGCTCATTTCACCCTGTTATCAAAAAATAAAGATATATAAAGGAGAATTCCCACCATGGCTATCAAGGAAGTTCTGCACACTGATCTCGCACCGGCAGCCGTAGGCCCGTACTCTCAGGCAATCGCTGCAAACGGTTTCGTATTTACCTCCGGTCAGGTTCCGATCGACCCGAAGGAGGGCAAGATCGTAGCAACCACCATCGAGGAGCAGACCGAGCAGGTCATGAAGAACCTGCAGTGCGTTCTGGCACAGGGCGGCGTAGGCTTTGACCGTGTTGTCAAGACCACCTGCTTCCTGTCCGACATCAACGACTTTGCTGCATTCAACGGTGTGTACGCGAAGTACTTCCCGGAAGGCGCTCCGGCTCGTTCCTGCGTTGAAGTAGCTGCTCTGCCGCTCGGCGCTAAGGTAGAAGTAGAAGTAGTTGCAGTACAGGGCTAAAAGCCTGCGGCTTTTTCGATTCAAAGGACTTGTCCTTTGAATCGAGGGACGGTGTCGCCGCGCGTGTCCGTTTCACGGACAGGGCGGGAACACCTGCTGCAGCAAAACACCCCGAAAACTTTCCGGTTTTCGGGGTGTTTTACTGTTTGTTAAAAATGGCAGGCGCATGTCCTGCCATTTTTGTCGCGCGCACGCTCCATTTTATGCGCTCCGCGGCGTGATGGGTTCTCTGGGTGCAGAAATCCCTGCGGGATTTTATGGGGTGGCGGAAACGCGGTCGCCCGCGGAAGGCTCGGCGGCACGCGCCGCCTGCCCTGTGGGTGCGGTTATGCAAGCAAACCGCGTATTTTATGCCGCGAACGTGGTTCGAGGTTGGCGTGATCTGCACGCTCCGCACGAATTCGCCATCCTCCATTCCGACTCGCTGAGAGCCGCCTGCGGCGGTGGGTATCTCAATTCTCCATCACTTCAATTCCCACCAAAATGCTTGCTTTGTGGCCTTTGTATGCAAACGGCGAAAAATATTATGCGGTGAGAAGAAATTTATCGAAAAATGATAATGCAATTTGCGGCATACTGTTGTATAATAAAGCTATATCGGAAAATCTGGTCGTATGACCCTTGAGAAACGAAAGGATTTCTGCGATGAATAAAGTAAATGCCGTCATGGTTGGCGGCCTGTTTGACGAAAGCGGCATTTCTGCCTTTGCGCGTCCGGTGCTGTTCGGCACTGCGGGCGATGCAATGCGGGATGCGCTGCCTGATGCGGTGGAGGCGTGCTTCTTTGCGCACGACGACAGGGAGCCTGCCGTTGCCGGCGCACAGGACATCGCGCTCGATGCCGCAAATCGTTTTGCCTCGCTGGCTGCGCTGCCGGAGAGCGAGCACGTTCTGGTGCTGGCGGCTCCGTTTGCACTGGCAGAGGAGGACGCGCTGTTCCATCTGGCTGAGACGCACCTGAACACCGGTTACGGCGTCAGCGTACTGTCTGCCGAGCAGCAGGGCTTTGACGCGGAAGGTCAGCCGCTGCCGAGAGACAGCCGCTGCTATGCCGCCATGTTCACCTGGGATATGCTGAAAAAGGCACTTGCGAGCGGCGCTGATACGCTCGACGGCCTGGTTGCGGCGGCTGTTGCAGCCGGTGCGCAGAAGGGCATTGCCATCACCAACAAGATTTACGTCATCTGCGACGGTACGGCGGCCTTTATGGCGCAGGTCGAGATGATGCAGCGTGTCAACTTCGGCCTCATCAAGAAGGGCGTGCAGATCTTCGATCTGACCAGCACCTACATTGCGCCGGACGCTGATATTGCTCCGGGCGCGACCATTCTGCCCGGCTGTCACATCCGTCCCGGCTGCAAGGTCGGCGCGGGCGCGGTCATCGGCCCGAACACCATCCTCGAAAAAGCCGAGATCGGCGCAGGCACTACGGTAAACAATTCGCAGGTTTATGAATCCACCGTCGGCAGCAATACCACGGTCGGTCCGTTTGCCTATATCCGCCCGCAGAGCGTGGTCGGTGACGGCTGCCGCATCGGCGACTTTGTAGAGCTGAAGAAGTCCACCATCGGCAACGGCACCAAGGTTTCGCACCTGACCTATATCGGCGACGCGACCGTCGGTGAGCGCGTCAACTTCGGCTGCGGCACGGTCGTTGTCAACTACGACGGCTATCACAAGTACCGCACCGAGATCGGTGACGATTGCTTCATCGGCTGTAACACCAACCTCGTTTCGCCTGTCAAGCTGGGCGACCGTGCGTTTACGGCTGCCGGTACGACTGTCACCAAGGACGTTCCTGCCGGTGCGCTGAGCGTTGCGCGTTCCCGCCAGACCAATCTTGAGGGCTGGAACGACCGCCGCCGCGCCGCACACGAGAAGGACGAAAAGTAAATCCATAAAACGTATATAAATCCACACGGAACAAAAAATATATTTATATGACGGAGGCAAATCAATGATTTCTCACGGAAAAAACATCAAAATTTTCTCCGGCAACTCCCATCCCGCACTGGCGATGCAGATCGCTTCTGCGCTCGGACTGCCGATCGGCAAGGCTGCCATCTCCACCTTCGCTGACGGCGAAATCTCGGTTTCCATGTCGGAATCCGTTCGCGGCTCGGACGTGTTCCTCGTACAGTCCACCTGCGGTCCGGTAAACAACAACCTGATGGAGCTGCTCATCATGATCGACTCCTGCAAGCGTGCATCGGCAGGCCGTATCACGGCTGTAATCCCGTATTTCGGCTACGCTCGTCAGGACCGCAAGAGCAAGGCGCGTGACCCGATCTCCGCAAAGCTGGTCGCAAACCTTATTACCGCTGCAGGCGCTGACCGCGTGCTGACTATGGACCTGCACGCTGCACAGATCCAGGGCTTCTTTGACATTCCGGTGGATAACATGCTCGGTTCTTCCGTTCTGATCCCGTACATTGCGGGCAAGTTCGGCGTCGGCACCGATGATACCGTTATCGTTTCTCCCGATCTGGGCTCGGTTACCCGTGCCCGCAAGTTCACCCAGAAGCTGGATATGCCGCTTGCCATCATTGACAAGCGCCGTCCGAAGGCCAACGTATCCGAGGTTATGAACATCATCGGCAACGTAGAGGGCAAGAAGTGCATTCTGGTTGACGACCTGATCGACACCGCAGGCACGCTCGTACACGCAGCGGACGCTCTGGTAGAGCGCGGCGGCGCAACCGAGGTTTACGCCTGTGCAAGCCACGGCGTACTGTCCGGTCCGGCGATCGAGCGCATCCAGAACAGCCCGATCAAGGAGCTGACCATCCTCGATACCATCCCGCTGACCAACGACAAGAAGCTGGATAAGATCAACGTCCTGCCGGTTGCACCGGTGTTCACCGAGGCGATCGCGCGTATCTACGAGGAGACGTCCGTATCTACTCTGTTCGATTAAGTTTTTGCATGGAAAAGAGCTGCTGCATGGGTGCAGCGGCTCTTTTTTGTATATATTTTCTGCACCGACCAGATGGGGGACACGAACTGCCGCAGGCGTGTTCGCCCCTGACGGGGCGGGGAGTTTTTCGCTGAACCTCAGCGGGGGGATTCGCCGTCTGCGGACGGCGGGAGCGTCGCGGCG
>NZ_QUMC01000023.1:0-52892 GCF_003481925.1 Butyricicoccus sp. OF10-2
GAGGCGCGGGAGACTGCGGCGCCCGGGCCGGGGCAAAAAGGAAGGGACACCTGCGGTTTCCCTTCCTCTTTGAACTCCTACCTTTCCCTTGCTTCCCAATCTGGCGCAGATTTCCTATATGTGACCGCTGCGAAATAAAGGAACGGCAGTCGGGTTACTCTTGCGTTTGTTTCGCAAAATATTCGCAGTTCACAGACAGCGTACTGCTACACAGGCGGTTTAGTCAACGCAGGCGCGGCATAACAGTGCCGCACAATTCGTAAGTCTGGAGATTACAGACAGCACCTACGAATTAAGCGTTTGGTGCAAGTTATCCTGCGCAGGCCCTGTCTATCATAACGCGCTCACGAATTGCGCGACACGGGTATGTCGCGCCTGCGTAGAGTAGCTGGTCTGTGTAGCAGAACGGTATCCGACACTGCGAATATGCGGATACATGAGCGCACGCAGTGCGTCTCTGCGGAAGAAAAACTCCTCTGCCGCTCCCCTGCTTCGCAGCGGTCACATGTCGGCAATCTGCGCCGTGCCCTCTAAGGAAATGGGTGATTCTCAAGAGGGTAGAAACCTTGGTGTCTACCCTCTTGTGCGCCTGCCGCGCAGGCAAGAACCGTTCGCCTCGAAGGCGAAAAACCATCGTTTATCAAAAGATTATATCATGATAAAGGAGTCCTAACCTTGACCATCGAAGAAATCCTCAAGCTGCGGCAGGAAGCCGGCGGCTTAAACAAACTGATGCACATGCACGTTGTGACGCTCGACAAGGACGGCGGCGCAACCGTAGAACTCGACCTGACCCCCGAGCTGCTCAATCCGCTCGGCATGGCGCACGGCGGCACGATCTTCACGCTGTGCGATATTGCGGCAGGCTCTGCGGCAGCGTCTCAGGGCACGGTGGCCGTCACGCTCGACAGCACCATCCACTACTACCGTCCGGGTCGCTGCGGCAAAAAGCTGACCGCTGTGGCGTACGAGCGCAAGCGCGGCCGCAAGGTGTCGGTCTACATGGTCGAGGTGCACGACGACGAGGGCAAGCACATTGCCGACGCAACCTTCACCATGTTCTACACCGGCGCTACGCTGGATGACATGAAATATTGAGCGGGGTAAGCAAGGCCATCGTGCAGCCGCTGCTGAGCTGGTATGACGCCGGGCACCGCGACCTGCCGTGGCGGTCTGAGCCTGCTCCCTATCGCGTCTGGGTGAGCGAGATCATGCTGCAGCAGACGCGCGTGGAGGCCGTGCGCGGCTATTTTTCCCGCTGGATGAACGCGCTGCCCGATATTCCCGCTCTCGCGGCGGCGGACGAGGCTGTTTACACCAAGCTCTGGGAGGGGCTCGGCTACTACAGCCGCGTGCGCAACCTGCACCGAGCAGCGGTCCTGCTGTGCGAAGAATACGGCGGCGAACTGCCTGCTGATTACGACAGGCTGCTTGCTCTGCCCGGCGTTGGCGAGTACACGGCAGGCGCGGTGGCGTCTATCGCGTTCGGACTGCCCGTTCCGGCGGTGGACGGCAATGTTCTGCGTGTGGCGGTGCGGCTGGATAACGATTTCACGCCGATCACGGACGCAAAATTCAAAAAGCAGACGCGCGAACGGTTCGCCGCACTCATGCCGTCCGACCGTCCCGGCGACCTCAACCAGTCGCTGATGGAGCTCGGTGCAACCGTCTGTCTGCCGAACGGCGCACCGCGCTGTGACGACTGCCCGATTCAGCATCTCTGCGAGGGCTTTCACCGCGGGAACGCGGCTGTGCTGCCGCTCCGAGCCGCAAAAAAGGCGCGGAGAGTGGAAAACCGCACCGTGCTTGTTGTGCGCTGCGGCGAACTGGTCGGTCTGCGGCAGCGACCGAAAAAGGGTCTGCTTGCCGGTCTGTGGGAGCTGCCCTCGCTGGACGGTCATCTCTCGCCGGACGAGCTGCGCGCGGCGCTCACCGAAATGGGATGGAGCGTGCGAAAGCTGCTCTCTCTGCGGCCTGCCAAGCATATTTTCACCCATGTGGAGTGGCACATGAACGGCGTGTATGTCGAACTGGACGCACCTGCACCCGCTCTCACCTTTGTCACACCTGCCGAGCTGCGCGACGCTTATGCGCTGCCGAGCGCGTTCCGCAGCTTTGTTTCCGTACTGGAGGACTGATCCATGCAACTGCAAACCATCGTTCACACCATTCCGCCGCTGTACGACAGCGAGTCGCGCGTGCTGCTGCTCGGCTCGATTCCAAGCCCGAAATCCCGCGAGGTCGGGTTCTTTTACGGCCACCCGCAGAACCGGTTCTGGCGCGTGCTGGCGGCTGTGCTTGGCGAGGAGGTGCCGGTCTCCATCGAGGACAAGCGCGCGATGTGCCTGCGGCATCATGTGGCGCTGTGGGACACCATCGCCAAATGCGATATTGCGGGCGCGTCCGACACGTCTATCCGCAACGCCGAGCCGAACGACATAGGCCGCCTGCTCCGCGAGAGCAAAATTACGCGCATTTTTGCCACCGGCGGCAAGTCGGCGCAGCTGTACCGCAGGCTGATCGAGCCGAAAACCGGCGTTCCCATCACGCAGCTGCCCTCCACCAGTCCGGCGAACGCCGCATGGTCGCTCGAACGGCTGATAGAAGCGTACCGCGTTATTCTTTGATTCGAGGTGTATTTTTTACGAGTAAAGAGTTATTTCCCAATGCCGCACTCAAAAAGCTGATTTTGCCGCTCGTTATCGAGCAGGTGCTCGCCATCACGGTCGGTCTGGCCGACACGATGATGGTCTCCTCGGTCGGTGAAGCGGCGGTCTCCGGCGTATCGCTGGTCGATATGCTCAACGTGCTCATCATCAACATCTTTTCCGCACTGGCGACTGGCGGCGCTGTCGTGGTCGCGCAGCTGCTCGGCGCGAGAAAGAACGACCGTGCATGCGACGCCTCCAAGCAGCTGTACTTAGTTGTGACGGTCATTGCGCTGATCATCTCGGCACTCGTCATGCTGTTCCGCGCACCACTGCTGCGGCTGCTGTTCGGCACCATCGAGGACAGCGTGATGGACAGTGCGCTCACCTATCTGACGGTCAGCGTGTTCTCCTACCCCGTTCTGGCGATTTACAACGCAGGTGCGGCGCTGTTCCGCGCACAGGGCAACTCGCGTATCTCCATGCTGATTGCGGGACTGATCAACATCGTCAACCTCATCGGCAACTCGCTGTTCATTTTCGTGTTCAAGTGGGGCGTCGGAGGCGCAGCGCTTTCGTCCGTGCTGTCGCGCGGCACGGCGGCTGTCGCTATCACGATTCTGCTGCTGAACCCCGAGCACACGGTCTCCCTGCGGCGCGGACAGCGGTTTCGACCGGATAAGGAGCTTATCCGCCGCATTCTGCAGATCGGTGTGCCGAACGGTCTGGAAAACAGCCTGTTTCAGCTTGGCCGCGTGCTCGTCGTGAGCATGATCTCGCTGTTCGGCACGACGCAGATTACCGCAAATGCGCTTGCGAACAATCTGGACGCCGTAGCCGTCATTCCGGGTCAGGCGATGAGCCTGTCGATGATCACGGTTATCGGGCAGTGCATCGGCTCGGGCGACGAGCCGCAGACGCGCCGCATGGCGAAAAAGCTGATGGTCATCACCTACGCCGTTACCGCGAGCACCTGCCTTGTCACGATTGCGTGCACGCCGCTTATCCTCAAGATTTACAGCGTGTCTGCGGAGGCGCTTGCGCTTGGCATGACGCTGATTATGATCCACAACGGCTGCGCGATCTTCCTGTGGCCGACCTCGTTCGCCATGCCGAATATCCTGCGTGCGGCGAATGACGTAAGGTATCCGATGGTGTGCTCGATTATCTCCATGCTGGGATTGCGGCTTGTCGCGGGATATATTCTCGCGGTGCACTTCGGCATGGGCGCGATCGGCATCTGGATTGCCATGATCGGTGACTGGCTGTGCCGGTCGATCTGCTTCTTCCTGCGGCTCAAGAGCGGGAAATGGCTGAGGTATGCGCCGGGATTACGGGTAGCCGCCGGACAAAAATAATGCACCGGCTTCTGTGCAAAATCCCTTTACAAGCCGTGAATATCTGTTAATATATAGATATAAGCCGTAAACTCCCCGAGGTGAAAATTACCGTTATAACTGAGGAGGGAAATCATATGACACCTAAACAGAGATGGTATTGTTTCTGGGTGATAATCGTAGTGACTGTCCTTTTAACGGCGGGCTTTGTATGGATTGCCATTCACAATCCGCAGGCGTCATTCGAGGACTTGCTTTACGCTCTTTGGAAAGGTATTGTAACCCTTGTTAACGGATAACTGAATAACAGTGCCCCGGCTCTGTCGCTTGACAAAACCGGGGCACTGCGTTATAATGGTATCAACAACGATGGCTCTCTGCGAAAGAGCGGTCGTTCCTAAAAAACTTGGTTAATTGAGGAAACGCCGCTCCTTTTCAGGGGCGGTTATCTTCTATGTTTCAGACATAGACTGATGATAGCAACGATCAGAAGACCGAACTGGAACAGATCGGAATAAGTGACCATGTCATCACCTCCCTTATGTTGGGAGGAACAACCTGTTTCACATCGTTGTTGACATTCTGAGTATAGCATATATTGCAATAGCTTGTCAATCAACCGCCTTTTATGGCGGTTTTTGTTTTATCTGCATACAAAAGGCGAACCTTACGGTTCGCCTTTTTGTCTTACGTTTTTTCGGTAATCAGGAGAAAATCCACTCCTGCTCCTGCTCCTCGCCGCAGTACTTCTGCAGCGTCTCGCGGACAGCGTGCGGGCCGCGGTTCATCTCACCAAACATGCGGACAACGGTCTCGCCTACGCCGATCTCAAACAGGTTGACACCGAAGTAGTAGCGGTTTGCCAGCAGCGGATACAGCTGAGCCTCGCTTACGTCATCGCCCAGCTTCGGGTTGCCCATCAGCGCGCGGACATGCTCGATATTCGCGTCGGGGCTGAGGGTGAACTCGCTGCCGTTATCGTCCACACCTTCCAGATAGCGCAGCCAGCCGGCCAGTACCAGCGGAATGTAAATCAGCCTGGTGGCACGGTGTGCGGGCAGCATGGAGTTATAGTAAGCGTACAGCGTGGTGCCGAAGCGCGGCGCAATCTTACGCGAGGTATCGGTTGCGGTACGCTGCGGGGAATCCTGCAGGAACGGGTTCGGATAACGTTCGCCGAGAACCTCGTGCAGGAATGCCTCCGGGTCGATAACGCCCGGGTCGGCTACCATCGGCATTGCCTCCTGCTCGCTCAGGCGCGTGATGAGGTTGACCAGCTCGGTGTCCTTCATCTCGTCGCTGATGCGGGTGTAGCCGAGCATGCAGCCGAATACGCCGAGGGCGGTATCCATCGGGTTCATGCAGGTGCTTACCTTCATCATCGCAGACTTCTCAACGATGTCGCGGCGGGTGATGATAACGCCGCACTGCTCGAGAGCCGGATGACCGTTCGGGAATGCGTTCTCGATGAGCAGGTAGTGCGGGCTTTCGGAGTTGACGTAAACAGCCGCGTGCGTGCCCTTTTCGGTTACGAACGGCTTTGCGTTCTCCAGACCGTCAGCCGCCAGCTTGTCTGCGATGCGGTTATCCGGATGCGGGGTAATCTTATCAATCATGGACAGCGGGAAGGTATTCTTTTTGAGCAGGAAGTAATACTCATCCTCGGTGATGAAGCCGTTTCTCTGCCATGCGCGTGCCATGTGACGGACAGCACGCTCCAGACGGGTGCCGTTATCCGAGCAGTTATCCAGCGAAACAAGTGCCAGCGGAGGCAGACCGGCGCGGCAGCGAGCGAGGCACAGTGCGGTCAGCTTGCCGAAAAAGGACTGGCAGCCTTCCGGACCGTTCTCGCGGTCATGCTTGTAGTCCGGCAGGAACTCACGGGTGTCGTCCTGGATGATATAGCCCTTCTCGGTCAGCGTAAAGCTGATCATCTGCAGGCTCGGCGCCAGGAAAATGTCCTTCAGGCGCAGCATGTCCTCGCTCAGCTTGAGGCTTTCGGTAACGGACGCAACCACTTCCTTGTTGATCGTGCCGTTGGAATACAGGGTGACAACCAGCGACAGATGATCGCAGGCGCGGTAGCAGCGGTCGATCAGCTCCTCATCGTAGCCGTCGCAGCAGATAATGCCGGTGTCGGACAGACCGGCGGTCAGCAGGCGCTGCGCCAGTACAGCCGGGAAGGCGCGGAACAGGTTGCCGGCGCCGAAATGCAGCCAAGTCGGTGCCTTGTGGGTGTTTTCGCGCACAGCGTCAATGTCGTACTGCGGCAGACGATAACCCTTCCATGCCACGTTATGTTTAATACTCTCTTTTGTAAGTTTCATAAAGAGGTCACTCCCTTTCAGCGAACGGACTGTACCGTTCTTCTCCAATCATATATAGTATAACAAAAAATCAGCCGTTTGCATAGGGAAAAACAGAATTATTCACAAAAAGCTGAAAGCATGCTGCCAATGTTTTCAAATAAAACAAAAACCGCCCGAAAAGGCGGCTGATTGACTTTATTCGGTGTTATATGCTATAATCATTGCGGACACTGTTACATAAGGCGGTCAGACCCTCTTTTCCTTTCCCGCAGTCCGCGGCAGGAAGGAGGTGGCGCAAGTGCAGAAGAAAGCATTTCAGCTTTTTGTATGTGCGGTCATTGTACTGTACATTTTCTGTATAAAAGCGCGATGACCGTCCGGCTGGTACCCGAAACGGTCATCAAAATTTAACTGATGAAAGTACAAGGGCCTGACTGCTGTAACAGTGTCCCTTTGGCTTTATTATAGCATATCCCCCGGTTTTGTCAAGCGACAGGCCGAGGGACTGTTTTTATCTTACGGATCATTCTCCATTTTCAATTCTCGATTTCCGTCGCCGCTTTTCCATTCGGCAGCGCGCCATAGATACGGTTGACCAGCTTCATGCCGAAGTAGACCAGCACGATCTCGATCGGCAGCAGAATAAGGTTCTTCGGCACGCGCGTAACGAGCAGCACGCTCATCGCCTTGCCGCCGGTGACGGTCAGCCACAGGGTGTTCAGGCAGATATTGCAGAACAGGTTGATGCAGGTCTTTGCGCCGATGGCACGCCATACGGTGATCTTGCGCGGATACAGCCACAGACCCCAGATCAGACCGCCGACAACGGCTGTCAGCGTATAGCCCGGGAAATACGCGCCCATGGACAGGTTGCCCGCAAAGTAGCCGAGCACGTCGGTGCACACGCCGGCCATCATGCCGACGACCGGGCCGAACAGCATGCCGATCGACGCATTGCACAGGAAGCCGAAGCCGATACGCAGGTTGGGCGGCAGCTTGATCGACAGACCGAGCAGATCCAGCGTGACGTTGATCGCAATGAGCAGCGCCGTGACCGCCAGACAGCGGGTGGACTTCAGCTCACGCAGCGAGCGGACAAAGATATTCGGAGTTTTAGACATAGAAAAAGACACCTCCTAATCAAATTCATCTGTTGCCACAGCGATTTAGGAAAGTGCCTAAACAGTTGCAGCAGCGGGATGCGACCACAATACCGCAAGGAAAAGGCTCCCTTTCGTCCGCCGAACAACTCCCCGTTTCAGCGGCACTTAACGCATTGTGCTCTACTCTGCTTTTTCTGTTATAATTGTACCACGGTTTGAGCAGGTGTCAATACAGAAAATCTGTGTTCTGTCGGCTTGGTTTTGGTGCATTCTGTGGAATTGGGTGAAATGGCAGACAATCTGTTAGACAAGGGGATTGGACAGCCTCCTCCCTGCTCCGGCGGGTTTTCCGGAAAGTACAGAAAAAGAGCTCCAAACATAAGTTTGAAGCTCTTTAACTTGGTGCGGATGGGGGGACTTGAACCCCCACGTCCTTGCGAACACTAGCACCTGAAGCTAGCGCGTCTGCCATTCCGCCACATCCGCATATTTGGTTGTTGAAAGAAGGTGGTGCGAGTGACGGGACTTGAACCCGTACGTCGATCGACACACGCCCCTCAAACGTGCCTGTCTACCAGTTCCAGCACACTCGCATTGATCTCTCGCGGTGAACCGCTTGTCTCTCAGCGACAAGATATATTATAGCAGGGGTATCCCCCTTTGTCAACAAAATTTTCGAAAAAATTTGAGAAATTTTCAAACGCTGAAAATTATTTTCAAAACAGGCGAAAATCGACACTTTTCCGCGCTTTGTCTTCGGCTTTTGGCGGCATGAAAAACTGCCGCCCTTCGGGAAATTCCGTCAGCCGGCAGAAATTTTTTATTTTTTTACAGAGATGTTACGCAAGCACCTCATGCACTCTGCCCCGCCCATCCCTCCGTATGGAGCGGGCGCTGAGATCTGGGCGGTGGGATTCCATTTGCTGCGGCAAGCAACCATTAAATATTTCAGAGGTTGTCGGCCTGCGGGCTCCCACGGCGGTAGCAGAGTGCCGCCGGCACTCTGCTAAGAGCCGCCTTTCGAATCCCACCTCGGAGTAAAAAATAAGGACCATCCGGATGGATGGTCTTTATTTTGGCGGAGAAGGTGGGATTCGAACCCACGTGGCGTGTTACCGCCAACTCGATTTCGAGTCGAGCTCGTTATGACCACTTCGATACTTCTCCGTATCGCGCCTGTCTTACAGGCGCTTATTTATTCTATCATGCAATGACGGAAAATACAAGTGCTTTTTCCGAAATCGTGATAATTTTTATTTCACCAGAAAGGCATCCGGCAGATAACGGCCTTCCTCATTCTGGGAAAGCGTAGTCGGACTGGTGATCTCGCGGCCGCGGTAGACCATAACGGAGGACGAACCGCCGTCCAGCATGGATGCCTGATATGCGCCGTACTGCTCCATGATCTCGCCGCAGCGCTCGATCGAAATGCCGAACGAGTGCATCTGACGGCCGTCAACGACCATCATGATAACCGTGCCGTCCTTCGCCTGACCGATGGCCGTGCGCGGCTGCTGCTCGTTCAGGCCGGTGCCTGCGACCAGATTCTCGCCGTTGATGATGAGCGCCGGGTGGAACTCCACCGCGTCGCGCAGACTGGAGGTATCGTTGAACGCACCGACCTGCAGATGATCCTCATTGTCAAAGCCGATGATCTTCCAGCCGTTGCCCACTGCGTCCTGATACTTCTCTCCCTGGCTTTTCAGAAAGCCGTACACGGTGCCGCCCGTGCCGTTGCCGTCAAAATCGGCAAAGCCGGAGGCGTTGATGCCCAGAACGGCGTCATAATCTCTCACCATATCGGATACGAACGAGCCGTAATCGCCAAGGCCCTCGCTCGTGCCGACAAAGATATTCTCAGGCTTTTTGCAGAGCGCGATCTTGCCCGCGTACTCCATGCCGAGCGTGTCCTCGCCGGTCTGCTCGACGATCAGAATGCCGTGCTCGGCGTTGACCGCCAACACCGTGTCGCCCTGCTTCGTCTTGAGGCCGGTGTCGTAGTGTGTCTGGCTCGGCTCACCGATCAGATCGATGTTGATCTCGTCGTAGCCGTTTTCCAGATACTCCGGATTATCCGCCAGAAAGCTCTCAAATTCGCTCTCGTTCAGCTCACTGAACATGGCATAGAATTTGTCCTTCGGCGTTTCGGCGGTGTCCTTCTCCTCCCATGCGCCGTCCCAGTTGCTGACGATACCCTCCTGCTTCTGGTTCATCAGGTAGCGCTTGGTCATCACCTCGTTGATGATGTTCTCCGGGATGAACCAGGTGGCCAGCCACTGGTGCGTCATGGTGCCCATTGCGGTTTCGATGTACCACTCACGCCAGCGAGTGACGAACGCGTTCGGTGTGTACAGCAGAAACGGATACACAACCGTGATGCCGATCAGAAAAAAGCAGGTCAGTCCCAGTGCGAAGCGGTGTTTTGCGCCGTTCATTCGTGTTGCTCCTTCTCTCTCAATCCGGGAACCGCGGGATACGGTTCGGGTTTGTCTCTATCACTATCTCTTAACCTTTACGGTTATTATTGGGTGCTCTGCGGGAATGATGACGGCGGTGATTGGTCGTCTTGCTCTGTGCCGTCTTGCTCTGTGCCGTCTTGTTCTGCTGCTGTGCGGGCTTCTGCGCAGACTTGCTGCCGTGTCCTCTGCCCTTCTTCTCCTGCTGCGGAGCGGCCTTGCCGTCCGCCTTTGCGGCACGAGCGGCCAGTGCGGCCTCGACCTTCCTGCGGATGCGCGCGGCAGCCTCATCGCTGAGCGCATACGCGCGGCTCGGCGTGTGAGCGTCTACGCGCGGCTCGTTCTTCTCGAAGCGGGCGTACGGGTCGCTGCGGCGGCCTCTGCGGCTCGAATCATTTCGGTCGTTTCTGCCCTTGCGAGAGCGCGGCGCGGCTGCCTTCGCCTGCTGCTCGGTCTGCTTCTCGGCGGCCTTCTCGCGGCGGGACGGACGCTTGGCATTCGCTCTCGCCTGACGCGCCTTCTTCTTGGCTTCCTTCTCACGAGCAACGTCTGCGGCGACCTCCTCGGCGGTGGCGTTCTCGGAGACCGGCTTGCGGCGGGAGCGCTTGTTGGTCATCCTGCGCTGACCGGACTCGCGCTTCTCCTCCTCCTTTTCCTCGTGCGGAATCTCACCGGCAACCGGAATGCGCTTGCCGATCAGCTTTTCGATATCCTTGAGGTACGGACGCTCGGAGCGGTCGCAGAAGGAAATCGCGGTGCCCTCCTGACCGGCACGGCCGGTGCGGCCGATACGGTGCACATAGGTTTCCGGAATGTTCGGCAAGTCAAAGTTGATAACGAGCGGCAGGTCGTTGATGTCGATGCCGCGTGCGGCAATGTCGGTCGCAACCAGAACCGCGATCTTGCACTCCTTAAAGTCCGCGAGCGCACGCTGACGCTGATTCTGCGACTTGTCGCCGTGGATGGACTTGGTCTTGATGCCCGCACGGTTGAGGTCGCGTGCGACCCTGTCTGCGCCGTGCTTGGTGCGGGTGAACACCAGAACCTGGTGTACATTGCTTTGACGGATGATATCCGGCAGAAGTTCCCGCTTTTCCTGCTTTTCTACAAAATAAAGCTGCTGCTCGATCTTGTCCGCCGGTTTTGCACTCGGCGTTACCGAGATATGCTCCGGCTCATGCAGCATTTTCTCTGCCAGATCGGCAATCTCTGCCGGAATGGTAGCCGAGAACAGCAGGGTCTGGCGCTTTTTCGGCAGGAACTTGACGATGCGCTTGACATCCGGGAAAAAGCCCATATCGAGCATGCGGTCGGCCTCGTCGAGCACGAAAAACTCTGCCTTGTCCAGCTTTACGATCTTCTGACCCATCAGATCCCACAGACGGCCCGGCGTGGCAATGAGAATATCCACACCGCGTTCGATCGCCTCGACCTGCGGCACCTGCGATACGCCGCCGAAGATGACCGCCGCACTGCACGGCATGTAGCGCGCGTACTGGCACACGTTTTCGTAAATCTGCAGCGCAAGCTCGCGCGTCGGCGTGAGGATGAGCGCACGGATGGTGCCCTTTCCGCCCTCGTTCTTTGCCAGGCGCTGGATGATCGGCACTGCGAACGCACAGGTCTTGCCCGTGCCGGTCTGGGCGCAGCCCATCAGGTCGCGGCCCTCGAGCACCGGCGGGATCGCCTGCTGCTGAATGGGCGTCGGCTCGGAATAGCCCGCCTCCTTCAGTGCTTTGAGGATGTTTTTCTCCAACTTGAGTTCGTTAAATTTCATGGTAAATATTCGATTCCTTTTGCTATCTTTGGTATGCAGTCCGACAAATCCCGCTTGCCTGTGGACTGGGTTCTGTGCTATACTTATTATAATTGTCTCTGAGACAATACGAATGTTATCAACCCACAGATCAACTATGAGGTGACCTATTTGTTAGAAATTATCCATCACGTTCTGCCGGAAGCATTTTTCGATGTACTCAAGACCGTACCGCTGCTGCTTATCGTGTACGCACTGCTGTACTACATTGAAAACCGGCTGACCAACACGCCGGAGCTGCTCTCACGTGCGGCGCAGTTCGGTCCGGTGGTCGGCGCGCTCGCCGGCTCTATTCCCCAGTGCGGATTTTCCGCAGCAGCGTCCGCGCTGTTCTCGGCAGGCTTTCTTGCACCGGCAACGCTGGTTGCCGTGTTCCTTGCCACCTCGGATGAGGCGGTGCCCATCATGCTGGCAGGCGGCGCAAGCGTACAGCAGGTCGTGCTGCTGCTCGTGGTCAAGTTTGCGATCGCGGTCATCGGCGGCTATATTCTGCGCTGCACCGTGTTCCGTAAGCACAAGTCCGGAACCGACGGCCCGCTCGAGATCGAGATGGGCGACTGCGGCTGTGAGACCTCGCCGGTGGCGAACATCCTGTCCCACACCATCAAGACCACCATCTTCCTGTTTGTCGTGCTGTTCGCGCTCAACATGGTCGTACACGGCATCGGTGAGGAGCGTGTCGCTTCCCTCATGCTGACCAACAGCATCTTCCAGCCGCTGCTGTGCGCAGTGCTCGGTCTGATCCCGAGCTGTGCGATGAGCGTGCTGCTCAGCGAGCTGTTTGTCGGCGGCACGATCAGCTTCGGCGCTCTGGTTGCCGGCCTTTCCACCGGCGCAGGCTTCGGCTACATCGTTCTGCTCGAGGAGAAGGAAGGCCGTCATCGCGCCCTGCCGGTCATCGCGGCAACGTTTGCCACCGCCGTGATCGGCGGTACGCTGGTGCAGCTGCTTATCGGCTGAGAATGAAAAAATCTAAGGCAATGCCGCATAATTGAACAAGATCAATTTGTGAACAAATTGTGCGGTGTTGCCCTAAGGATGTGTCAAAACGGCACATCCTTTTTTATGCCCTGCGGAGAAGGCAAGCCGTCAGCCCATCTCGTGCAGCAGCTCGAGTGCCTGATGCGCCCACGTCATATCAATGCGCGAGAACTCGCCGCCCGGCGTGTACAGATAGGTCTCCACATCCGCGTGCAGGCGCTGATACGCCGCGCCCGGCATAGCGGCATACTGCTCCGCGCCGTCGGAAAGCACGGCCACGAAGCGGAAATCGCCCGTGCGCTCGTCTAATTCATGGAAGAGCAATTCGACAACATCGAGGTCGCGGTTCAGCTGTGCGAACAGCAGCAGCTTCATGATCTCGATGGTACGGTCGTCCAGACCACGCTCGAGGATGTTGATCTTCTCACGGAAGGTGTTGAGGCTGTCGGTCACGCGCAGGGTGTAGCCTGCCAGCGGATCGAACTCCGCCTTGGGAACCTGACCGTCCTCGGTCCACAGCCATACCATAAACTGGTTTGCCATGTCATGGTACAGGCACGGGTGTACGGCGAGCAGTGTCTCGCCGCAGTTTGGACATTTTACACGAAAGACAGACAGATCCTGTACCTTTGCCCGCAGCTCGGGATTTCGGTCGATATTGATATGGTCGATCACCTTGTGTTCGGTTTCCATATGACAGTGCGGACATTCGATCATCATAACAGTGATTCCTCCCTTGTGTTTGTCCAATTAAACTTTATTATAACACATTTATATAGCTGTAAGCAAGTTCGGATCATCAGTAATTCGGAATTAGCAGTTAGGAATTGTCGCTATCCTTGCGCGAGTTCCGTCTGCGCTGCGTCGAGTAATCGCCGGCTTTACCGCAGGGGCGAACAGTGTTCGCCCGCAAACCATTCAATCTCGGTATCAAAAGAAAGCACCTGCCGACCGCAGGTGCTCCTTGTCTATTCCGCCTTGTAAATGCTGCCTTGTGCGACCGCAATACTCGAACCATTCATCGTGCCGCTGTATGAATCGTACCAGCGCGGAATCTCCTTGCCGTTTTTATCATAAAAACGGAACATATCCTCCGACGGGAGCAACTCATCCGGCATGTATCCGGTCAGATCGGTGCAGAGCAGAAAATACGGCTTTGCACTCTCATTCGTCATCTCATAGGTCTGTCCATACCAGTTGAGCGTCACCTTTGCAACCTGCTGTTCCGGTTCCTTGCCGCTCAGCAGCAAAAAATTGTGTCCGCCGCAGCAGGTGATATCGTAGTTAATGCCGGAATCGCCGGAGCCCATACTGTAAAATTTCCATGTACCGAGCCAGCTGCGTTTCGCAGTCATTTCGCCCAGAAAGCATTCCTGCTCGATGCCCTCCTGCGTCATTACATAATACGCCGTGTCACCGATCACGATACCATCGTATATCGTTACACCGGAAAACATCGTCAGATTGTTCTCCTTGAGCATCTGCACCTGCTGTGCAAGCGTGTCCTCATCCAGTCGGTACGGTTTTACCGCGTAACTCGATTTGCCCGCCGCCCACACACAGACTGCTGTCACAGCCGCCATCACAAGGATTCGTTTTCCCAGTCCTTTCATAAAATACACCTCCCTATCCTGCCTCAAGTATAACAAATTTTTTCGGCGCAGAATATGGAAAAAGCGACAAAATGCAACGGCAGTTTTATAGAAGTGTACTATCTATCCCGTAGGGGCACAGTGTGCGCCCGCACTATGGTTAAACGTATGCTTGGCCGTTCCTTGCACAGGCTCCGGTTGTGCTGCGGGCGAACAATGTTCGCCCCTACGGTTACACATCTGCAGAAGGTAAAAGAAAAGCACCGCAGAAAAATCTGCGGTGCTATGGCATGACTGGTGCGTAAGCCGGGTTCTGTCGTGGACGGTCATCTATCTCGAATGCACGTTGCCGTGCATCTCAAGCCGCCAGTCGGGACGATCGGGCAAATCATAGTCCCAGTCGGCGTTGCTGCGGATAGAGTTTACAGACCTCCCATGTTGCCATGGGACGTGGTGAGCTCTTACCTCGCCTTTCCACCCTTACCGTTCAAAAAACGGCGGTATATCTCTGTTGCACTATTCCTAAGGTCACCCTCGGCGGACGTTATCCGTTATCCTTGCCCTGTGCAGCCCGGACTTTCCTCATGCCCGAAGGCACGCGACCGTCTGCACCAGTCATAAATAGCATTATACCGTAAAAATCGCCTGCCGTCAAACCGGACTTGCAAAATCGTGAAAAATCATGTATACTGTTCCTCGTACAAAGGCGGTGTTACGCATTTATGACAGCATTAGAACAATACCTCGGCGGCCTGTCGGATAAGCGGGTCGGCGTAATCGGCGCGGGCGTGAGCAATATGCCGCTCATCCGTATGCTGCGCGCTGCAGGCGTGCGCGTTACCGTGCATGACAAAAAAGAACCCACCGAGCTTGGCGACGGCTATGCTACCCTCGCTACCCTCGGCGTAGACTTCGTTCTCGGCCCGCATTACCTTGATGCGCTCGATGAGGACGTTATCTTCCGTACTCCGGGTGTTCACCCGCGTTTTCTTGAGAAGGCGCGCGCAAACGGCTCGGAGATCACCAGCGAGATGGAGCTTTTCTTCGCGGTCTGCCCGTGTCCGATCATCGGCATCACCGGCTCGGACGGCAAGACCACGACCACCACGCTCGTCAGCGAGATTTTGAAGCACGCGGGCTATACCGTGCATCTCGGCGGCAATATCGGCACGCCCCTGCTCCCCCGCGTGGACACGATGACCGAAAACGACCTTGCAGTTGTCGAGCTGTCCTCGTTCCAGCTGATGGGCATGAAGCACTCTCCGCACATTGCGGCGATCACCAATCTGACGCCCAATCATCTGGACTACCACAAGGATTTTGACGAGTATGTGCAGGCCAAGACTGCCATTTACCGCAATCAGGGCGAGAACGACAAGCTGATCCTCAATCTCGACGACGAGGTCACCCGTTCGCTCAAGGCATCCGGCAACCTGTTCTGCACCAGCAAAACGCAGGAGCTGGCCAACGGCGTGTTCCTCAAGGACGACGTTATCTACATCGCGGACGGCGGCGTGCGCCGTGAGCTGATGCCCGCATCCGACATCCGCATTCCGGGCGCGCACAACGTGTACAACATGATGATGGCGGCTGCTGTCGTGCAGGGTTACGCCTCTGACGACGATATCCGCGCCGTGGCGACCACGTTCGGCGGCGTTGAGCATCGCATCGAGTTCGTGCGCGAGAAGGACGGCGTGAAGTACTATAACGACTCCATCGCCTCCAGTCCGACGAGAACCATCGCAGGACTGAATTCCTTCCAGCAGAAGGTCATCCTGATCGCAGGCGGCTACGACAAGCATATCCCGTATGACGTGCTCGGTCAGCCTATCTGCGACCATGTAAAGCTGCTGCTGCTCACCGGCGCTACTGCACCCAAGATTCGCGAGTGCGTGGAGAATATCGAGGGCGAGCATCCCCCGATTATCGAGGTGGAAAACCTCGAAACAGCCGTGCAGGAGGCCGCTGCCCACGCAGAAAGCGGCGATGTTGTTATCATGAGTCCAGCCAGCGCGTCGTTCGACCGCTTTAAGAATTTCATGGAACGCGGCAAGCTGTTTAAGGCGCTTGTGGAAGAGCTGTAAGGTTAACAGGATAAACGCTTGCATTATTTCGCAATCAGTGCTATACTATAAGCAACGATATGAATTAGTTCACTTGGCGAAAACCCCCGGAGAGTACCAGTCTCCGGGGGTTTTCTATTCCGTTTTTCGGTGGCTTAAGCCGGGGCTGATGTTGCCTTACTTCTGCTCATCCAGCCACTTGCAAATGTAGTGTGCAATTACATTTGCCATAATGGAGCAGATTAACGATACGGTGAAGTTCACTTGGCGCACCTCCTTCCCGTTGCCGGGAATAAGTAGGGCAACACCAGTATTATACCATACAGATGAAATCCTGTTAAGCGAAAGACGTGCAATGCACGTCTTTTTCGCTGTTTTATGGCACATTATACAGTTTTACAGATTGATTATTGTTAAAAAAGGGCGGACACATTGGTCCGCCCCTACGGTAATCTGCACCTTCGAGGAAAACTCCTGCCTCGCACAATTACTAATTCTTAATGATGTACTTCCGCGCCCAGACGAGTGCGGCGACCGCCGTGACCAGCTCCACCATCGGGAACGTCAGCCAGACGCCATCGACGCCGAGCACCCACGCAAGTGGGAACAGGATCGGCGGCACAGCAATCACGCCGCGCAGCAGCGAAATGGCAAAGCCCTGCACGGTCTTATCCGACGCGCTGAAAAACGCGGCCGTGACCATGTTCACGCCCGCGAACAAAAAGCCTGTGAAGTAGATCCGCAGGCCGCTCTCCGCGTAAGCGGCAAGCTCCGGGTCATGCTCACTGTTGAACACCGCCGTCAGCGGCTCCGCGCCGAGGAAAACCGACACGCACAGCACGGCTGCAATCCCGAGCGCGGTGCAGATGCCCCAGCGGAACAGCCGCCGCAGCTGTTCCCTGTCACCGAGACCCGAGCTGCGGCTGACCAGCGGCTGTATGCCGGTGCACAGTCCGGTAAAGACAGCGATTCCCACCAGAGCAAGATTTGCCACCACGCCGTAAGCCGCCACGCCGGTATTGCCGCTGAGGCGCAGCAGCACCAGATTGAACAGCAGCAGCACCACACCGGAGGCGATTTCACCGATGAGCGAGGACAGACCGGGCGCGCACAGGCTCGGCACACGGCTGACGCGCAGCGGCGTTTTGACGAGATGGAAGCCGCGGGACGGTCTCCGCAGGTGCGTCAGCAGCACCAGAATGCTGACAAACGGCGAGAAGCCGGTCGCAAGCGCCGCACCGAACATGCCCAGTCCGCACGGGAAAATGAAAATGTAATCGAACACGATGTTGAACAGGCTGCCCGCGACCATGCCGCACATGGCAACGGTCGGCGCACCGTCATTGCGCGTGAACGCCAGCAGCACGTTGTTCATCACAAAGAACGGCCCGAAGCACCACAGCATGCGCAGGTAGGTTGTCGTCATGCCGAGTGTATGCGCGTCCGCGCCGAGCAGCCGCGCGATCGGCTGCGCAAAGCACAGTCCGCCGAGCAGGAACAGCACGCCGAGCAGCAGCCCGAGTGCCGCCGCGTGCGTGAATACGCTGTCCGCCTGTCTCTGATCGTTCTGCGCCCGCGCGATCATGTACTGCGTTGCCGCGCCCACGCCGAGCATCAGGCCGATGCCGTTCATCAGGTTGTACGCCGGTATGGCGATGTTGAGCGCCGCCAATCCGAGCGAGCCCGTGCCCTGTGCGACAAAAAATGTATCCGCGAGAATGTAGCACGAAATGCCGATCATCCCCAGGATGTTCATCGCGGCATAGTGCCCGAATTCGCGCAAAGCTCCCTGTTTGTGCAATTCCTTCTCCCCCTCAAATTTTTATATAAAAAGTGATCGACCCTTCCCGGAATACACCGAAAAGGGCCGATCCGCAATGCTATCGACGGAAAACATTGCTTATTTACGAAGCAGTTATAATATACCATCTTCCCATAGAAATGTCAAGTGGCTTATTCGGTCGGAAAAGCACTTTTGGGGTCGGATGCTGCAAAACAGTCCAGTCCGTGCCACATCAACCCCATCAAAAGCGATACGACCTGCTCGGTCGGCGTGTCCTGCGCTCTGGTCGCCCAGGTGGACAGCATGGATACCATGCCCGAAATGATATACGAAAACACAAGCAGCTTCCGCTGCTCGCTCATTTCCGGCATCATGTGCATATCCCAGCCGTCGAGGAAGGCTTCATACGTCATGGTCTGCAGCTTGCGTACAAAATACGGGTCTCCCTGCTCGCTGCACAGCACCTGAATCACCTTCATTATGCGCGGATTGCTCCGGATCTGCTCCAGAAAGTCGATAAAGAATCCCTTGATCTCCTGCAGATCGCGGCACTCCCGTTCGTGCATCGGCGCATGCTCGTGCATGTGCTCGATGATCTCGTCCTCGGTCGTGCGAAGGATGTCGGTCACGTCCTTGAAATGCAGGTAGAAGGTCGAGCGGTTGATGTCCGCTCTCGCGCAGATATCCTTGACCGTGATAGAGACCAGCGGCTTCTCCAGAATCAGGTCAATCAGGGCTTCACGCAGCGCAGACCGTGTAAAGCGCACTCTGCGGTTGTTTTTGGCTTCGGGCATGAGCATTTTCCTCCTTGGTGCTCATCAGGACGGTTTTCTGTGGATGGTACTTATTTTATCAGCGTTGTGTCCGCAAGTCAATACCGTGTCGAAAATCAAATGTTACCAAAGTGTTAAAAAACCAGCAGGGAAACCTGCTGGTTTCAGTCTGTCGATAAAGTCAATCTATCGTTTTTATTTTTCGTGCGGCAGCACGCATAAAATAGAATTTGCACAGCAAATTCATAATTCCCGGGGGCGTGTACCTCGGGAATTATACAAGGGACGAAAAATTGTGCCCGTAGGGCGCGGCTTTTCGTCAAGATTCGATTGAAAGCGTGGTTTCAATCGAGAGGATGCTCGAAAAACGGAGTTTTTCGACAGCCTCAAACCAGCAGGGAAACCTGCTGGTTTTCTTATGCTGCAAGCGAAAGCACCTCATCCGTGCCGAAGATACGGTGCAGGTCGGAACGTCCCTGCTTCATTCGGTCATATACCGACCGGTTTACAACCGACGTATCCCCCTGCTCAAAATCCTGCATGGATTTCCGAATATCCAGCAGGCGGTAGCGTCCCTCGTTGGAGTCGCTTGCGTGCAGCATGAACATGGGCGCGTACTCCGCGCCGGAAACCGTCACCTGTCCGGTCTCGCCGCTTCTGGTGAGTGTCAGCGTGACAGCTGCCGTCAGGTTGGTGTACGGGTCAAACTGGTTGGAGATCAGGTTGCCGAGACAGTAGCACAGATAGCCGGTGCGTCCGTCCGGCAGCGTCCGCAGCTCCATCGGCTGCGGCACATGCGCATGCCCGCCGAGCACCAATGTCGCGCCGTGCGCAAACAGGTAGTCCGCCAGCTGCTCCTGCTGCTCGGACGGCTCGGTGTGGTACTCGTTGCCCCAGTGTACATACACGGCGATCGCATCCGCACCGGACTGCCCCGCCTTGTCCAGATCCGACTGGATGAGGTCGTAATCCACCACACTGCAGTCGGTCATGTAGTCGGTCGTGTAGACGCTGACGCAGTACGGGTGCTCGCTGTCCACCGGCAGACCGTTTGTGCTGAAGGTATACGCCAGCATGGCCAGTTTGATGCCGCCCACGTCGATGATCTTCACCGTGTCGCGCTCCTGCTGTGTGCGGTAAGTGCCGACGTGCTCCAGACCGGCGGCGTCCAGCACATCCAGTGTGCGAACAAGACCGCTGTACCAGGTATCCATGCTGTGGTTGCTCGCCGTGGAGAGCAGGTTAAACCCGACCGTTTTCAGACCGTAGGCCAGCGCATCCGGTGCGCAGAACTGCGGATAGCCCGAATACGGCGGACCGTTGAACGTGGTCTCCAAACAGGCCGTTGTGTAATCCGCAGCCTCGTAATACGGTCTTGCGTCCGCAAATAGGTGCGTAAAATCATACGCTTCGCCGTTCCACGCATCCGCGACAAGCGGCATGTGCGCCACAATATCGCCCGCCACGCACAGGGTCGCTGTGGTGTCCGGCTGCACCTCCGGCTCCTGCCGAACGGTCTCCTCCGGCTCCTGCAGGCGCGGTGCCGCCTCCGGCAGATTCCGCCAGATCAGCACGCCCGCTCCCGCCAGCAGCACCACCAGCACGCCTGCCAGAATTTTGGTACCGATGTGCTTCATGCTCATCCCTTCGGCGCCTTGCGCGAGGCCTCAAACGACTCCGCGCGCACGCGCATCACCTCAGTGACGGACAGAGCCGCGTCCGTGTATGTCCAGCCGCCCCTGCCGGTCTGGTGCTGCATGATAACGTCCAAGCCCTGCCGTTTCTCCTCATTGTCCTTTGCAAATTTCACCTTGCCGTACCCCACGATGGACGAGAACGCATAGCTGTACCGGCAGGCCAAGTCGCCCTCGCCGGTCAGACCCTCCTCACAGTCCATCTCGAAGCACACGCGTGAGTCGGCTTTCAGCGAATCGATCTTCTTGCCCTTCACGCCGCCGTGAAAGTAGAGCGTCAGCCCGTCCTCATCCCAGGTGTAGCCAAAGTTCATCGGAATGACGTACGGCCAGCCGTCCGTGCCGGTCATGGCGACGCGGCAGACCTTGCAGGCCTGCAGGATCGGCTCGATATTCTCTCGGCCGGTGATTTCTCTGTCTTTTCTGCGCATGAATTTCACCTCTGTTCAAGTATTTGTATCATCATATCATATTCCCGCCAACAATACAACAAACCCTGTGCAAAATATGCACAGGGCTGTCTTATGCTGTCAGCTATCAGGTATTGTGGTCGGAAACGTGGAATTTCTTCAGGTTGCCGATCTTCTGGGCGCGGATGTCCATTTCCTTGCAGACATCCTCCATGGTCACGCCGCACTCGTTCATCATTACCATCATGTGGTAGAATACGTCGTTGATCTCACCGACCAGCTCGGCCTTGTCGCCGTTCTTGGCTGCAATGATGGTCTCGGCGCACTCCTCACCGACCTTCTTGAGAATCTTGTCAATGCCCTTCTCGAACAGATAGCAGGTGTATGAGCCTTCCTGCGGCTCGGCGCGGCGCTGCGCGATAACGGCTTCCATTTGCTCAAACGAATTCATAATACTGCTCTCCTTTTACTTTTCTTCCGGCTTCTCCCACAGCGTGGTGAAAAAGCAGGTGCGGTGTCCGGTGTGGCAGACCGGACCCTTGGGCGTGCCGACATAGATGAGCGTGTCATCGTCGCAGTCGGACAGAATCCTGCTGACAAAGATAAAATTGCCCGAGGTCTCGCCCTTGTTCCACAGCTTCTGGCGCGAGCGCGAGAAAAACCACGCCGTGCCGGTGTCCATCGTCAGCTGCAGGGCCTCCTCGTTCGCGTAGCCGAGCATCAGGACTTCGCCGTTTCGCTCGTCCTGGCAGATAATCGGCACCAGAGGAGCCTTTTTGAAAAATTTAGATAATTCCATTGTATTCACCTTTTAATTGAGAATGGAGAATGGAAAATGAATGTGCCGCGCAAAGCGCGGAATTTAATGCGGTGCTTCGCACCGTTCCTTAATTCTCAATTCTCCATTTTCAATTCTCAATTACTTCACCGTCTTACAGGAATGTTACGTTCCTGCAAATGTTCCTTCACCTCGCCCACGGTCAATTCCCGATAATGGAACAGGCTGGCCGCGAGAGCGGCATCACACCCGGTTTTCTCGAACACCTCGGAGAAATGCTCGAGCGAGCCGCAGCCGCCGGACGCGATGACCGGAATGCCGACCACCTCCACGACCGCCTTGGTCAGCTTTAGGTCAAAGCCGGACTTGGTGCCGTCCTTGTCCATCGAGGTCAGCAGGATCTCGCCTGCGCCGCGCTCGTAAACCTCTTTCGCCCACGCGACCGCGTCCTTGCCGGTCGGGGTGCGGCCGCCTGCAACGTAAACCTCAAAGCCGGACGGCATTTCGGCGTTCGCACGCGCGTCGATCGCGACCACAACGCACTGGCTGCCGTACTTCTCCGCAGCGGCATTCACCAGATCGGGATTCTTGACCGCCGAGGAATTGATGGAAATTTTATCTGCACCGGCGCGTAAAATCTCGCGGAAATCGTCCACGGTGCGAATGCCGCCGCCGACCGTGACCGGCACGAATACCTCACGGCAGGTGCGGCGCACAACGTCGGCAATGGTGTCGCGGTTGTCGCTCGTGGCGGTGATGTCGAGGAACACGATCTCGTCCGCGCCCTCCTGCGAGTAGAACTTCGCCAGCTCGACCGGGTCGCCCGCGTCGCGCAGCCCGACAAAGTTCACGCCCTTTACCACGCGCCCGTCCTTTACGTCCAGACAGGGATGATGCGTTTTGCTAACAAGTTTTTCACTCCGTTCAAATCGAGGTCAATCGTAACCGTAGGGCGGTTACTTGGCCTGTTCGATAGCCTTTGCCAAATCGAGGGTGCCGGTATACACCGCCTTGCCTGCGATAGCACCGTCGATGCCGAGCTTTTTCAGGCCGGCAATATCCTCGAGGGTGGACACGCCGCCGGACGCGATGATCTCGCAGGAGACCGAGGCGCGCAGCGCCGCCAGCTGGTCAAAGTTCGGACCTGCGAGCATGCCGTCCTTGTCAATGTCGGTGAAGATGATGTGGCGCACGCCGATGGACTCCATGCGCTCCGCGAACGCGATGTAGTTCTCGCCGCTGTCGCCCAGCCAGCCGTCCGTGCGGACGGTCTCGCTCCTGGCGTCGATGCCGACAACGATCTTGTCGCCGTACTTTTTTACAGCCTCGGCTACGAATTCCGGGTCGCGGACAGCCGCCGAGCCGATGATAACGCGCGAAACGCCCAGTGCAAGCACGGTCTCCACATCCTGCATGGAGCGGATGCCGCCGCCAAGCTCCACGGTCGCGCCGGTCTCGCGGATGACCTGCTCCACCACGCCGTAGTTCGCGTGCGAGCCGTCCTTAGCGGCGTCAAGGTCAACCATGTGTACAAGGTCTGCACCGGCATCGAGGAACCGCTGTGCGGTCTCGACCGGGTTTTCTGCTACTTTATGTGCAGTGCCGTAGTCGCCTTTCTGCAGGCGCACGCACTGACCGTCTTTCAAATCAATCGCGGGGATAACTCTCATTTTCCCACCTCCGTCAGTTTTGCAAAGTTGCGAAGCATCACAAGTCCCACTTCACCGCTCTTTTCCGGGTGAAACTGGCAGCCGAACAGGTTCCCTCGTGCCACCATAGCAGGCACGCGCGTGCCGTAATCCGTCACGGCGGCAAGGTCGTTTTCGTCCGCCGGATGCGCCATGAAGCTGTGCACGAAATACACATAGCTGCCGTTTTCCAGACCCTCGGTCATGGCATTCGGACGCAGAATGTCCAGCGCATTCCAGCCGATCTGCGGCAGCTTGAGCGCCGTTTCAATGCGCTCAATGCGTCCCGGCAGCAACCCCAGACCCTTGCACGGACGCACCTCGTCCGATTCCTCGAACAGCATCTGCATACCAAGGCAGATGCCGAGGAACGGTTTTTCCTTTGCAGCCTTCAGCACCGTCTCCGTCAAACCGGAGTGCTCCAAAGCCGCCATCGCATCCGGAAACGCGCCGACACCGGGCAGGATAACGCCCGCCGCATTCTCGATCACGTCCGCCGAAGCCGCGATTTTATTTTCATAACCCAGGTAATCGAGCGTGTTGTGTACGCTCATCAGATTGCCTGCGCCATAATCTACGATTGCAATATAACTCATGTTGTACCTCTCGGAATCTGTTCCGCAGGGCGGGATGACCTCATCCTGCCGTAACGGTTGGCACCATGTTTATGAAATTCAGAGAACACCCTTCGCACTCAAAACGCCGCCGCCGGTAACCGCAACGGCCTGCTTGAGCGCGCGTGCAAGCGCCTTGAACAGCGCCTCTGTGATATGGTGCGCGTTCTCGCCGTACTCGCACTTGAGGTGCAGCGTCAGTCCGGCGTGTACCGCCAGCGCACGCATGAACTCGACCGTCAGGCAGGTGTCGTACTGACCGCACATCGGCTGCGGCATGGATGCGTCGAACACGAGGTACGGGCGGCCGGAAATATCCAGCGCGCAGAAGCCGAGCGCCTCATCCATCGGCACGAACGCCTGTCCGAAACGCGCGATACCCGCCTTGTCACCGACGCACTGTGCCAGTGCCTGACCGAGCGCGATGCCGCAGTCCTCGACCGAATGGTGACCGTCCACCTCGAGGTCGCCCTTGCAGGTCAGTTCCAGACCGAAGCCGGAATGCACAGCAAAGCTGTTCAGCATATGGTCGAAAAAGCCGATGCCGGTGTCGATCTTGCGGTCGCCGCCCTCGAGCGTCAGCTTAAGCGAAATGTCGGTTTCCTTGGTCTTTCGTTTGATTTCAGCGGTTCTCATTGTCGTTTTCCTCCGCAAAGCGCACCGCGATGGAGTTTGCGTGCGCGTCCAAGTGCTCGCTCTGCGCGAGCGCGATAATATCCTGTGCATAGCTTTCGAGCGCGTCCCGCGTGTACTCGATAACGCTGGTTTTCTTCAAAAACGTGTCGGTAGACAGCGGCGAGAAGAATCTTGCCGTGCCCGAGGTCGGCAGAACGTGACACGGGCCTGCCATGTAGTCACCGAGCGGCTCCGGCGCGTACTGACCGAGGAAGATCGCGCCTGCGTTGTGCAGGTACGGCAGCAGCTCACGCGGAGCGGCGGTTACGATCTCCAGATGCTCGGGTGCGACCACATCAGCCATCCTGCAGGCGTCCTTCAGGTCGTCAAACACGATAGCGCAGCCGTAGTTCGCCACGCTCTCCTTGATGATGTCCCAGCGCGGGAGCTGCTTTGCCTGCCGCTCCATCTCGCACGAAATCGCCTGCGCCTGCGCCATGGAATCGGTCAGCAGGACGGCGGAAGCCAGCTTGTCGTGCTCGGCCTGACTGAGCAGGTCGGCGGCAACGTAGGTCGGGTTGGCGGTGTGATCGGCAATGACCAGCACCTCGGACGGACCGGCGATCATGTCGATATCGACTGTGCCGAACGCCAGCTTCTTGGCTGCCGCAACAAAGGCGTTGCCCGGGCCGACGATCTTATCCACCTGCGGGATAAAGCCCGCGCCGTAGGTCAGCGCGGCAATCGCCTGCGTGCCGCCGATGGCAATAACGGTATCCACACCGGCGATCTTTGCCGCCGCAAGCACTTCGTTGGACATGTTCTCGGTCGGCGGCGTGACCATAATCAACTCACCGACACCGGCAACCTTGGCCGGAATGGCGTTCATCAGCACGCTTGACGGGTATGCTGCCGTGCCGCCCGGCACATAAATGCCGACGCGAGAAAGCCCGCGCACGGTCTGGCCGAGCGTTTCGCCTTTGGAGCGATTCCACTCCCACGTTTTGACGAGCATCTGCTCGTGGTAGTCGCGGATGTTCGCCGCCGCCTTTTCCAGCGCCGCGATCAGCTTCGGGTCGCAGGCGTTGTACGCATCGTCAAGCACCTTCGGCTCGACAATGTACGGCGCCTTGCCGTCAAACCGCTCGGCGTACTCCACGACCGCGTCCCAGCCGCGCTGCTGTACGTCCGCCATCACACCGCGGACAATCTGCTCAATATCGCCGCGCGCACCAGCCGCACGGGCTTTCATTTCGCGGATGACCTGCTGCTCTGCCTGTCCGTCCGCGAGAACTGTTTTCATAAACATTGTGGTATTCCCCTTTTGTGTCAACCGTTTTCGTCCACCGGCATTGGTATAAATATTCCGCAGGGCACCCCGCCCTATGGATATGATTTATATTATATATGTATTGGCTTACTTCTCCAGGCCACTTTCCAGTTCGGCAATAACCTTCTGAATCGCTGCCTTCTTCATCTTGGCGCTTGCGAGATTGACGATAACTCTTGCCGAGATGGGCGCTACATTCTCAACGACCTCGAGGCCGTTCTCCTTGAGCGTCGTGCCGGTCTCCACGATATCCACAATGCCGTCCGCCAGCTCGAGCAGCGGCGCCAGCTCGACCGAGCCCTCGATCTTGATGGTCTCAACGTCCATATTCTTCTTATTGAAAAAGGCCTTGGTGACCGCCGGATACTTGGTAGCGATAACCGGGGTCTTATAGCCGCCGTACACGTCCTTGCCCTTCTTGGTAGCGAGGGCGAAGCGGCATTTGCCGAAGCCGAGGTCTACCATTTCGTAGAAGCTGCCGCCCTTTTCCATGATGGTATCCTTGCCGACCACGCCCATGTCGCACACGCCGTGCTCAACGTAGGTAATTACGTCCGCGGCCTTGGAAAGCACGATCTCCACGCCGCTGTCCGGCAGGGTGAAGATGAGCTTGCGCGTTCCGGCCTCCAGCTCGGAGATATCGTAGCCTGCGGCCTTGAGCAGCGCGAGCGTTTTCTTCTCCAGACGGCCCTTGGTCAGTGCGATACGCACGGTATCCCGGCGGGTTGCGACCTCGGGACGGCTCGCGCCTGCAAGGCTCTCCGCGACGCTCTCCACGTCAATGCCGAAGCCGCCCGCGGGCATATCCTTGCCGAACTTGGCGCACAGCGCGTTGTAACGGCCGCCTGCGAGAATCGCCGCGCCCGCACCGCCGATATAGCCGCGGAACATGATGCCGGTGTAGTAATCCATCTCGTGGACAAGACCGAGGTCGATCATGATGCGGTCGCCGTAGCCTGCCTCATCCAGTGCCTGATACAGTCGGCGCAGATAAGCGGTCGCGCCGAGCACGCGCACGTTGCCGGTGAGCGACTCGACCTCGTCAAGCACCTCGATACCGCCGAACAGATTCGGCATAGCGCCGAGCGCCTTTGCGGCGGGCTTGCCCTTAAACGGCTCGAGCGCGTCACCGAGCGCGGCAAACGACTTGTTTTCGATCAGGCGGCGGATGCCCTCGGCGGACTGTGCATCCGCGCCAAGCTCATCCATCAGCGCCTTGTAGATCTCGGCGTGGCCGAGCTCTACGCGGAAGTTGTCCGCGCCGGTCTTGCTGAGTGCGGCAAACGCAGCCGTGAGAATGTCCTTGTCGGCCTCCAGACCGTCCGCGCCGATAAATTCCGCGCCGACCTGCAGGAACTCGCCCTTGTGGCCGTGGTCGCCGGACACCGAACGGAACACCTTCTGGCTGTAATACAGGCGGACCGGCAGCGCCGCGTCATCCAGTCGGGTGGCTGCGATACGCGCGATCGGCGTGGTGTTATCCGGACGCGCCACGCAAATGCGGCCGGACTTGTCGATGATCTTCAGCATCTGATCCTGATCCAGCTCGGGGTTTGCCTGCGCAAATACATCAAAATACTCAACCGCCGGGGTGATGATCTCGCTGTAGCCGCGCTCCTCCAGCGCGTCGCGCACAGCGTTTTCCGTCTGCCGCAGCGCACGGCACGAGGAAAATAACAGATCTCGGGTACCCTCCGGGGTGGAAATACGAAAACGGTTCATTGCTCCGCCGCTCCTTTATCACTTTATCATGATGAAATCATACCATAGTTCCCTATATACTGTCAAGACCCTTTTTAGAGAGCGGAGCCTACACAGTGGGCAGCCTTTTCCGCTTCGAACTCCCGTTTTTGAGTGAAAAAGAAAGAGTGAAGAGCGGAGATGAAGCAGAGGCGGCTTTTTTCTCTCCGCCCTCCCGCTTCCTCCCATCTCTTCACTCTCAACTCCTCACTCTACTCTCTTTTTATAGTTTTCCACGATCGGCACCAGCTTTTCCAGAAAGCTCTCCTCGCCGAGGGTATTGAGCTTGAAGAACACGGCCGAACTGCCACCTGAAGTGATGGCGGAGAAAAACAGGTCGCGGTCGTTGCCGACCAGAGTGACATTCATGCTGACGCGGTTGCCGCCCATGTAGCTGTAACGCTCGAACACGCGCACCGCGCAGCGGACCGTGCCGTTTGTCCAATCCGAGCCGTCCTCGTAGGACGCAGACATGCTGCCGTTCAGCACGCCGTCCGTTACAAGCTCCAGCAGCTCGTCAAAATTTCCCGTCAGATGCTTTTCGTACTTTGCCACAATCGTCACACCTTTCTAAAAGAGGGTCATCTGCGTTGTTTTCGGCATGGAGCCAAGCGCGCCGATCTGCTCGAGCAGCTCGACGACCGCCTTGGACGCCTTCGGGCACCGGACGATCAGCTCTTCTGCCGAGAGGAACTTACCGTTCTTTCTCTCCTCCACGATGCTGAGCGCCGCCTGCTCACCGATGCCCGGCATGGATGTAAACGGCGGAATCAAACCGGTTTCCGTCACGAGAAAGCGCGTTGCGTCCGATTTGTAAACATCCATCGGCTCAAACGTAAATCCGCGCCGGTAAAACTCGTGGCAGACCTCAAGGGTCGTCATCATATCCTTTTCCGCCGCTGAAATCGTCTTATCGCGCTCCTTGCCGCGCAGCTCGGTCATCTTGTCCAGACAAACCTTATCGCCCTTGATCATACAGGACGCATCAAAGCCTTTCGCGCGGATGGAAAAGTACGCCGAATAGAACGCAAGCGGACGGTGCACCTTGAACCACGCGATACGGAACGCCATCATGACATACGCGACCGCGTGCGCCTTCGGGAACATATACTTGATCTTCTTGCACGAGTCGATGTACCACTCGGGCACATGCTGCTCGTTCATGGCGGCTTCCATTTCCTCAGTCAGTCCCTTGCCCTTTCGGACGGACTCCATCGTCTTGAACGACAGCTTGGGCTTGACGCCCTGCAGGATCAGGTAGTTCATAATATCGTCTCGGCAGCAGATACAGCCGGACAGCGGAATGCCCTTGCGGACCAGCTCTGCGGCATTGCCGAGCCAAACGTCCGTGCCGTGCGACAGGCCGGAAATCGAAACCAGCTCCGCGAACGTAGATGGGTGCGTCTCCTTTACCATGCCGCGCACGAACTTGGTGCCGAACTCGGGCACCGCCACACAGCCGAGGTCACCGAGGATCGGGTCGGTATCCGGGTTTTCGCCCTTGTACTTAAGCGCCTTGCACGAGTGGAACAGGCTCATGGTCTCCGGGTCGTCAAGCGGGATCTCCTGCGCGTTCACGCCGGTGAGGTTCTCCAGATGCTTGATAATGGTCGGATCATCGTGTCCCAGCTCGTCCAGCTTGAGCAGGTTCGCGTCAATGGAGTGATACTCGAAATGGGTGGTGATGATGTCGGAATCCGGGTCGTCTGCCGGATGCTGAATCGGACAGACGTCGTAAATCTCAATCTCCTTGGGCACAACGACAACGCCGCCCGGGTGCTGACCCGAGGTGCGGCGCACGCCCGTGCAGCCTGCGGCAAGGCGGTTTTCCTCCGCGCGGGAGCACTCAACGCCGCGCTCCTCCATGTACTTTTTGACGTAGCCGAACGCGGTTTTTTCGGCAACCGTGCCGATGGTGCCCGCTCGGAACACATGGTCGTGTCCGAAGATCTCGCCGGTGTACCAGTGGATGCGCGACTGATACTCGCCCGCAAAGTTCAGGTCGATATCCGGCACCTTGTCGCCCTCAAAGCCGAGGAAGGTCTCGAACGGAATGTTGAAGCCCTGTTTGGTGAGCGGCTTGCCGCATTTCGGGCAGATCTTATCGGGTAGATCGACACCGCAGGAGTAATCCTCGTGCCACTCGAGATATTTGTCGTCCGGGCACAGATAGTGCGGGGCGAGCGAATTAACCTCGGTGATATCCGACATGAACGCCGCGAGCGACGAGCCGACCGAACCACGCGAGCCGACCAGATAGCCGTCCGCAAGGGACTTGGTAACCAGCTTCTGCGCGATGATGTACATAACCGCGTAGCCGTTGCCGATGATGGAGCCAAGCTCACGGTCAAGCCGCGCCTGCACCGGCTCGGGCAGCGGATCGCCGTAGATACGCTTGGCCTTGTCGTAGCACATGTTGCGCAGGTCGTCCTCACAGCCGTCGATGTGCGGCGGGTAGTTTTCCCTCGGCACCGGACGAATCACGTCACACATATCGGCGATCATGTTGGTGTTCTTCACGACCACCTCATACGCCCGGTCCTCCCCGAGATAGGAGAACTCCTTCAGCATTTCATCCGTGCTCTTAAAGTACAGCGGCGCCTGATTGTCCGCATCGGAGAAGCCCTGACCCGCCATCAGAATACGGCGGAACGCCTCGTCCTCGGGCTCAAGGAAGTGTACGTCACCGGTGGCGCAGCACGGTTTCCCCAATTCATCCGCCAGACGGAGAATATCGCGGTTCCAGTCGCGCAGCTGCTCCTCGTCCTTCGCCATACCCTTTGCGATCATGAAGTTGTTGTTGCCGATCGGCTGAATCTCCAGATAGTCGTAGAACGACGCCAGCCGCTTGATTTCCTCCCACGGCTCGCCCTTGGTCAATGCGCGGAATACCTCGCCCGCCTCACACGCGGAGCCGAAAATCAGTCCCTCACGGTGACGGATGAGTTCGCTGCGCGGCATAATGGGGCGCTTGTTGTAATATTCCAGAAAGCTCTTGGAAATCAGCTGATACAGGTTGCGCAGTCCCGCCTGGTTCTTCACCAGAATGATAAAGTGATAGCGCGGCAGGTTTTTCAGCTTGTTCTTGCGGTCGGTCGTCGCCGCCAGCACCGGATTGATATCCGCAGTCGTAACCGCGTGCATCTCCTCCCTGAGCCTTTTCAGCAGCTTGACGTAAATGCGGCCGAGCACGGCGGCATCCTCGCTCGCGCGGTGGTGCTCGAACGGGCCGACCTGCAGCTCCTTCGCCAGAATGTTCAGCTTGAATTTGTGCATATGCGGCAGCATCAGGCGGCTCATCTCGAGGGTATCAATGCTCGTAAACTCCCGCTCGATACCCAGTCTCTGGCAGGCCGTCCGCAGGAAGCCCATATCGAAGCCTGCGTTGTGCGCCACGAGCGGGTACTGTCCCTCGCCTGCCCATGCGAGGAATTCCGGCACGGCTTTGTCGAGGTCGGGCGCGTCCGCTACCGTCTCGTCCGAAATGCCGGTCAGCTCGGTGATTTCCGCCGGAATCGGCTTGTGCGGGTTGACATAGGTCTGGAAGGAATCGCGAATCTCGCCCTCCACAACGCGCACAGCGGCAATCTCGGTGATCTCCTCGCTCGCCGGATTGAGTCCGGTGGTCTCAAGGTCGAATACGATGAACGTACCGTCGAGCGGCTCGGCGCTCCTGCCGCGCACGACCGAAATGCTGTTCTCGTCATTGATGTAGTACGCCTCGATGCCATAAATAATCTTCATGTCACCGATGGTGTCCTTCTGCTTGCCCTCCTGCGCGTGCAGCGCTTCGGGGAACGCCTGCGCCACACCGTGTCGGTGATCGCCATCGCGCGGTGTCCCCACTTGGCGGCGCGGCACAGCAGAGACGCGGTGCTGCTCATGCCGTCCATCGCGCTCATGTTGGTGTGCAGATGGAGTTCCACGCGCTTCATGCCCTCGTAGGTGTCCTTTCGCTCCGGCTTTTTCGCCTTGACGATGCCGGTTGGCTCGAGCACCATCTCCTTGGCAAAGGTGTCGTACACCATCTTGCCCTGCACGGTGCAGTAGAGTCCCTTCTTGATTTTAGATGCCGTATCGCCCGCCTTATCCGCCGCAAGGAACTTGGAAACGCGCACGGAATTGGTGCGGTCGGTCATGTCAAACGCAATCTTGACGTAATCCTTGCCGGTTTTCTTGCTGTGAATGTCCTTGTTGTCGGTGAAGAACACCTCGCCCTGAATCGTCACCATATCATAGGCGGCAATCGCCTCGTTGACCGAAACAATGGGGTCCTGAATCAGCTTGCCGAAGATGAGGTCGTCCTCGCGCACCTTTTCGGCACGCGGGCGCTGATAGCCGGTGTGCTGCTGCGGCGCCGGACGCGGCTTTTTCGGCTTGGGCGTTTCCGCTGCGGCTGCCGCTGCCTGCTCCACAGCCTTGTGCAGAATTTCCTCGCGGCTCTCCTCCTGCTCGGGTGCGGGTGCAAAATCCTGTGCGTCCGCGCGTACTGCATGCACCGGACAGCTGCGGCCCAGCTCCCGCTGAATACGCGCCTCCAGATGCCGCAGTGCGTTTGCGAAATGCTTTTCGCTCACCTCGTCCATCGGGATTTGGAGCGCACCGTCCGCAAATTCCCACTTGGTGTGATCGAGCAGACCCTTGGCTGACGGCATGCGGTACGCCATGTCGTCATACAGCGACTTGATGTACGCGTTCGACAGCTCACCCGGCATGTTGTAGCGCGGCTCGATCATCACGCGGTCAAGACCGTAGGTGTCCGCGATCTGCTTTTCCGCCTTGGCAATCACCTTGCGGCTGACAACCTCGTGCAGATTGAGTTCCACGACCATCACCGTGTTATTATCCCCAAATGCCAGAGAACGCACCTCGCCTGCGGCAAGGTGCTTCTCCTCATTTACACATTTGCAGTTTTGAAAAATATCAATCAGCTTTCCAGCCACGATTATTCTCCTTCATAATGTGCGATTTCGTCCATCAGTGCATCCACAAGCTGCTCCTGCGGCACCTTTTTGATGATCTCGCCGCGGCGGAAGATCAGGCCGACGCCGTCGCCGCCCGCAATGCCGAGATCGGCTTCACGCGCTTCGCCCGGACCGTTTACCACGCAGCCCATAACAGCTACCTTCATCTTCTTGCCGCGAATGCTCTGGCAGCGCTGCTCGACCTCTTTGGCAATGTCGATGAGGTTGATGCGCGTGCGGCCGCAGGTCGGGCAGGAAACCACGTTGATGCCCTCTTCCGCTCTGCCGACAGCCTTGAGAATCGCCTTTGCCGCGTAGACCTCCTTGACCGGATCATCGGTCAGGCTCACACGAATGGTGTCGCCCACACCGAGCGCCAGCAGACCGCCGATGCCCGCCGCCGACTTGATCGTGCCCATGTACTCGGTGCCCGCCTCGGTCACGCCGAGGTGCAGCGGATAATCGGTCTTTTCGCTCGCCAGCAGGTAGGCCTGCATGGTGTTCGGCACCGAGGATGACTTGATGGAAATGCAGATGTCGTCAAAATCGCAGTCGTTGAGCAGACCAACATGGTACAGCGCACTTTCCACCATTGCCTCAGGTGTCGGCCCGCCGAATTTCTCGAGAATGTGCTTCTCCACCGAGCCGGAGTTTACGCCGATGCGGATTGGCAGATGGCGTGCCTTTGCCGCCTTCACAACCGCCTGTACGCGGTCTGCGCCGCCGATGTTGCCCGGATTCAGGCGAATCTTGTCCACGCCGGACTCGATCGCCGCCAGCGCGAGACGGTAGTCAAAATGAATGTCCGCCACCACCGGCAGCGGCGAGTTCGCGCAGATTTCGCGCAGCGCCTCCGCCGCCTGCATATCCGGCACGGCACAGCGAACAATGTCGCAGCCCGCGTCCGCCAGTGCGCGAATCTGTGCCAGAGTAGCCTGCGCGTCGCGCGTATCCGTGTTGGTCATGGACTGCACCGCGATGGGGGCGCCGCCGCCAACCAATACGTCCCTTATCTTGATTTGCTTTGTTATTTTCATAGCTCTAACCTCTCACAAATGGAAAATGGAGAATTGTGGTATCGCACTTTACGCCGCACATTCATTTTCCATTTTCCATTCTCAATTCTCAATTACTGCGCATAAAAATGCGCAGTACGTCCTGCCCGGTCACATACACCATCAGCATAAGCAGCAGCATGAGTCCTGCCGCGTGCACATAGCCCTCGTACTTGGGCGGCACGGGCTTGCGGCGGATGCCCTCGATGATGAGGAACACGAGCCGACCGCCGTCCAGTGCAGGCAGCGGCAGTAAGTTCATCACGCCGAGGTTGATCGAGATAAATGCCACAAGCTGGAAGAACGAAATCATGCTGTACTTGGCGGTATCCGCCATGACCTCGGCCACGCCGACCGGACCGGAAAGCTGATCCACGCCGACCTGTCCGCTGACGAGCATGCCCACGCTCGACCAGACGAGCCGCGCGTAGTTGACGGCGGTGCGCACGCTCATGCTGAGGTGCATGCCAAGGCTGTCGGGCAGCTCCGCAAAGGTGATGCCGATGCGCTTGTTGCCGTTCGCATCGGTGACTGTCGCCTCCAGCTTGACGGATGGCAGCGTCACCTTTTCGCCGTTGCGGCGCACGGTAATTTCATGCGTGGTCGAACCGGTTCGCGCAAGCGCGGTATCGAAATCCGTCCGCACGAGGATGTGGTAGCCGTCGATTTTCAGAATCTCGTCGCCTGCCTCCAGACCGCCGTCTGCGGCGGCGGTGCTCGCCGGATTGACCTCGCTGATGGTGGAGACGATATAGCCGCCGTTCGGTCCGTTCGGACGCATGACCGCCAGCACGATGAGGAATCCCACGAGGAAATTCATCAGCGCACCCGCGCACACGATGAGCATGCGGCGCGGCAGCTTCGCCTTGCCGAAGGCGTGCTCGTTTTCACTTTCACCGTCCTCGCCCTCCATAACGCACGCGCCGCCGAACGGCAGCAGCTTGAGACAGTACAGCGTGCCGTGGTACTCGTGCTTGAGGAGGGTCGGACCCATGCCGATCCAGAATTCGTTGACCTGCACACCGCCGCGCTTGGCGGTGATGAAATGTCCGAACTCATGCACGATGACCAGCACACCGAAGGCGAGGATTGCCAGAATGATTTGCAGCAAAGCGTAGCTCCTTTCGGTCAGCCGAGCACGATCTCGCGCGCGGCTTTGTCCGCCGCCAGAACGTCGTCCAGCGTGATGTCCTTCTTGTACGGAATGGTATCGAGTGCGTATGCAACGCGCTCTGCGATGTCGGTAAAACCGATCTTACCATTCAAAAACAGACCGACTGCGGCCTCATTTGCACCGTTGAGCACAGCGCCGCGGTCGCCCTTGAGGGAGGCGGCGTGCTTGGCGAGGTTCAGCGCCGGAAACGCCTCATAGTCGGGTGCGTAGAACGTCAGCTTTGCGACCTCCGCGAGCGACATGCGCGGCACCTTGCACGGCACACGCTGCGGCCATGTCAGCGCCAGCTGGATCGGCAGACGCATATCCGGCAGACCAAGCTGCGCGATTACCGCTCCGTCCGCAAACTCCACCGCCGAGTGCACAATGCTCTCGCGGTGGACAACAATTTCAATGTCCTCCGGCGGCAGATCATACAACCACATGGCTTCGATCAGCTCCAGACCCTTGTTCATCATAGTCGCAGAGTCGATCGTGATTTTTGCACCCATGCTCCAGTTCGGGTGTGCAAGCGCCTGCTCGCGCGTCATGCCGCGCATTTCCTCGAACTTTTTGCCGAAGAACGGACCGCCGGACGCGGTCAGCAGAATTTTATCAATCGGGTTGCCGTTTGCCGCCTGCACGCACTGGAAGATCGCCGAATGCTCGGAATCCACCGGCAGGATGCGCACGCCGTACTGCTTTGCAGCGCTCATCACCAGACCGCCCGCACACACGAGCGTCTCCTTGTTCGCCAGCGCAATGTCCTTGCCCGCCTTGATGGCCGCCATCGTCGGCAGCAGGCCGACCATGCCGACAACCGCCGTTACCACGATGTCCGCGCCGCTCTCCGCGGCACAGGCGATCAGACCGTCCATACCGGTCAGAACCTCAATATTGGTGTCTGCCAGCTTGATTTTCAGCTCTTTGGCTGCGTTTTCGTCCATCGCGCAGACCATTTTCGGATGCAGGGCACGCGCCTGCTCCTCCAATAAGTTTATGCGCCGGTTGGTCGTCAATGCGACGACTTCGGCGTCGATCGAAGGCAGAATATCGACCGTTTGCGTGCCGATCGAACCCGTTGAACCTAAAATCGCAATCTTCTTCATTATTTTTCTCCTGTTAAACGATTTGGGATAATGGAGAATTGAAAATGGAAAATTGAAAATTATGGTGCCGCCCAAAGGGCGGAATTTAATCATCGCGCAAAGCACGATACCACAATTCCCCATTCTCCATTCTCAATTTTCAATTACCAAATGACTCTAAAGAGCAGCTCCGCGAAAGGCGCTACGAACAGCACGCTGTCGAAGCGATCCAGCACTCCTCCGTGGCCCGGGAAAATATGTCCGTAATCCTTAATGCCGGTCTGGCGCTTGATGACCGAGAACGACAGGTCGCCAATCTCTCCGAGCACCGCGCCGACTGCGCCGAGCACGACCGCCGACCAGAGCGGCATTTCAAGGCCGAGCGTCCGGTTCATAATCAAAGCCGCAATCAGCACGAGGACAGCACCGCCGACCACGCCGCCGACTGCGCCCTCTACCGTCTTTTTCGGGCTGACGACCGGCGCCAGCTTATGCTTGCCGAACAGCATGCCCGAGAACAGAGCGCAGGTGTCCGCGCCCCAGGCAGCAAGCAGCGGCAGCAGCACGATGAACGAACCGTGGTGGTAGTGCATCTGGAAAATACGCAGCAGACTGAGCAGCAGGTACGGCACGGCAAGTCCGCCGAAAAATGCCCACGAGACCTGCGAAGCCTTCATGACGTCGTGATATTTCAGCTCAATCGCAAACGAGCCGAACAGCAGCACCAGCACCAGTCCCTGCATTATGCTCTCGAGCCGCAGCGGCAGGATGCTGAAATGACCGACAGCCAGTCCCAGCGAGACGGCCATTGCGAGCAGCAGTTCCAAGTGGTTGCGCACCAGTTTTGTCGAGCCGAGCACCTCATAGGTAGCGAACACGCACAGCGCCGCCACGACAAGCTCCAGCACGATCGGCGGGAACACATACAGCGCCAGCAGCACAAAGGCAAAGCCGAACACGCCAAACAATACTCTTGCTTTCATACGTTTATCACCCTAATTGGATATTATACGCCGCCGAAACGACGGTTTCTGTTGTTAAAATTGTCGATTGCCGCATCCAGATCGGTGGTTTTGAAGTCCGGCCACAGCACATCGGTGAAGTAATACTCCGAGTAGGCAGACTGCCACAGCAGGAAGTTGGACGTGCGGATCTCGCCCGAAGGACGGATGATGAGGTCGGGATCGGGCATATGCGCGGTATACAGGTTGGCGGTGATGGTGTCCTCGGTGATATCCTCGGGTGCCAGTTCGCCGGCTTTCACCTGCTCCGCGATGGCACGGACGGCGTTTTTGATCTCATCACGGCCGCCGTAGTTGATGCACAGCGAAGCTGTTGCCGCGTCCGGACCAAGCCGATCGGCAATCTCATCCACCTCCGCGATCTGCGCGCGGATATCCTCCGGCAGAACGGTCAGGTCGCCCAGCACGCGCACGGCTACGCCGCGCTCGAACATGGTTTCCGCCGCTTCCTTCAGATAGGAGCGGAACAGGTTCATCAGCGCGTCCACCTCGTCCTGCGGACGCTTCCAGTTTTCGGTAGAGAATGCATAGACCGTGAAATACTGCACGCCAATGTCCTTGCAGTAGGTGGCAATGGTGCGGAACGTCTCCGCGCCGACCTTGTGACCGGCCTTGCGCGGCAGACCGCGTTTCTTGGCCCAGCGGCCGTTACCGTCCATGATGACCGCAATATGACGCGGCACCGGACGGTTTTCGGGCGCGTTATCCTTCTTTTTTCGTGTGAACAGACCCAACCTGTTTCCTCCCTGTTTATCCCTCTTGCGGCAGGTTTTCCTGCCAATTTCATGCAAAAGGGCGACGAATCCGCCGCCCCCAATGTCGCTTCGCTCCTCGACCGAAAACACGTTTTCGGTCGATCGGAACGTACCGAGCATACGCTCGGATACGTCCTGCGAGCACATCTGCGCGCCGCTTTGCGGCACACAGCTATGCTCCCTTGTGTAAAAAGCGAGATACATGCTCCCGCTTTTTACGGATTTTCTGCGAAAATCCGATTTTATGCCGCTGCAAGCAGCGGACTTCCCCCTGGATTAAACCTCTGCGAGTTCTTTAGACTTTTTCGCTACCATAGCGTCGATTTCCTTGACGTACTTATCGGTCAGCTTCTGCATCTTGTCCTCGCCGTCGTGCAGCTCGTCCTCGGTGATCTCGCTCTTCTTCTGCGCTGCCTTGAACTTATCCAGTGCATCGCGGCGGATGTTGCGGAGCGCAACCTTTGCCTCCTCACCGGTCTTGGAAACGCCCTTGATAAGCTCCTTGCGGCGCTCCTCGGTCAGCGGCGGGAAGTTCAGACGAATCTGCTTGCCGTCGTTCTGCGGGTTGATGCCGAGGTCGGAGACCTGGATCGCCTTCTCGATGGCCTTGAGCACCGAGCCGTCCCACGGCTGGATGGCCAGCGTGCGCGGGTCGGGAGTAGAAATTGCCGCAACCTGATTCAGCGGGGTCGGTGCACCGTAATACTCAACGGTGATCTTATCGAGAACCGCCGGGTTTGCGCGGCCTGCGCGGACTGCTGCCAGCTCCTTGGAGAGCACGTCCAGCGTTTTCTGCATTTTTGCCTCGTGGGACTTGATCTGTTCCTTCATTTTTTTACCTCCTCAACGATCGTGCCGATCTTTTCGCCGTTAACAGCGCGGTGAATATTTTCGGGGTCGGAAAGCGCGAATACCAGAATCGGGATATGGTTATCCATAGACAGCGAGGTTGCCGTGGAATCCATAACGCCGAGACCCTGATTGAGCACGTCCATGTAGCTCAGCTGGTCGTACTTCTTGGCATCCGGATTGACAGCCGGATCGGAATCGTACACGCCGTCTACGTTCTTTGCCAGCAGGATAACATCCGCGCCGATCTCTGCCGCACGCAGAACCGCTGCGGTGTCGGTCGAGAAGAACGGGCAGCCGGTGCCGCAGCCGAAGATAACGACACGGCCCTTTTCCAGATGGCGGGTCGCGCGAGAACGGATGTACGGCTCAGCGATCTTGTTCATCTCGATAGCGGTCTGCACGCGAACGTCCACGCCGCGCTGCTCCAGTGCATCCTGCAGAGCCAGTGCGTTGATGGTGGTTGCCAGCATGCCCATGTGGTCCGCGCGGGTGCGCTCCATCTTGCCGCCGCCGTCCTTTACGCCGCGCCAGAAGTTGCCGCCGCCGACAACAATGCCGATCTCGCAGCCCTCTTCGTTGCATTTTTTGATCACATCGCATACCGGACCGATGACATCAAAGTTCAGGCCGAAATGCTTATCGCCCGCAAGGCTTCGCCGCTGATCTTGATCAGTACGCGCTTATATTTCTGTGCTTCCATGCTCCACACTCCTTATTCTATTCCTGTTTACTATTCTACCCTATTTTCGGAGAATTTGCAACGATTTATATAGCGGCAAATGAATAAAAGGCGAAGCGGTTTGCGCCCTCCGGACGGTTGCAAGCCCCCCTGAAAGGGGAGCTGGCGCAGCTTGCTGCGACTGAGGGGTTTCGGCACCGGTTTTCGGGGCATCCGAACCGCGCAGGCGGTTCACCACTTCCGGGCGAAGAGTTGTGCCGTAGACTGCGGCGGGGATTGCCGCTACGCGCGGCATAACAGTGCCGCGCAACTCGTTTTCCGGCACAAACCGGCTGCAATCGCAGGATTTGGATAATCTGCACAGGTAAAAATGTTGCGCGGCACGGGTATGCCGCGCCTGCGTAGACTAAACCGTATGTGTAGCAGAAAGGTATCTGACATTGCGTATAGGTAAAGAAATGGGCAGACACATTGGTCTGCCCTACGGAACGGTAACCCGACTGCCGTTCCCCTTTTTCATGCTTACGCAGTCTACCATCTGCACCCAAGCCTTGCGGGAAAAGGGGTGATTCACAAGAGGGTGGAAAACCGCAGGTTGTCTACCCTCTTGTGCACCCGCCGCGCGCAGCGGCAACATTCCCGCACGCCGCAGCGTGCGAAATCCTCTGCCGTGGGTACGGCAAACCCCTCCACCGCCGTTCGGCGGTTCCCCTCTCCTTTCAGGGGAGGCTTCCGGTCGGTGCAAACGGTTCTTAACGACATATATCCTTTGGGGAACGCAAAAAACCGAGGGCAAATGCCCTCGGTTTCGTGTTTTATTGCGCGATATGCGAAGAATTACTTCTTCAGAACAACCTCGCCGCCCAGACCGGTGTGTGCAGTGATGTACTCACGGCCCATCTTAGCGTACTCGAACGGATTAGCCTTAGCCGGATCCTGCTCAGCCTCTACCATGATCCAGCCGGTGTAGCCAGCCTTGTCAAGCAGATCGAATACAGCGTCGAACTCTACACAGCCGTCCGGATCGCCCGGTACGGTGAATGCGCCTGCGCGAACTGCATCCAGGAAGGACCAGTGCTCAGCGCGAGCCTTCTCAACCAGCGGCATACGCATGTTCTTCAGATGAACGTGGCCAACACGGTCAGCAAACTTCTCGAGCATCTTTACCGGATCCTCGCCAGCGAAAGTGAAGTGGCCGGTATCGAAGCACAGGAATACATACTTCGGATCGGTGTTCTCCATCAGGCGGGTAGTCTCCTCAACGGTCTGGCATACGGTGCCCATGTGATGATGGAAGCAGGTGCGGATGCCGTACTTCTCCATGGACAGCTTGCCCAGCTTGTTCAGGCCGGTGGTGAAGCGATCCCACTCCTCGTCGGTCAGAACGCGCTTCTTGTCGTCCAGAACCGGGGTGTCCAGCTGGCCCTGGATAGAACCGGACTGCTCGGATACGTTGATTGCGGTAGCGCCAACGTAGGACAGGTAATCCAGCTCCTTGATGAACTCAGCCTCTACCTCTTCGTACGGCTTGTCAACCAGGAAAGAGGAGAACCACTTGGAAGCGATGGTCAGGTTGCGTGCGTCCAGCATGTGCTTGAGGACAGTCTTGTCCTCCGGATACTTGTGACCTACTTCGCAGCCGTCAAAACCAGCGAGCTTCATCTCAGAGATGCACTGCTGGAAGGTGTTCTCGTCGCCGAGATCCCACATATCATCATTGGACCAGCCGATCGGGCAGATACCCAGTCTTACTTTCTTCGGATCTAACATAGTTATTCCCTCCATAATCTTCTCTCTGCGTCTGCGCAGAACAAACGCATTTTTGTTATTCTTATTGTACCCTTATGCACTGTAAATGTCAAACGCATTTTTTCACAAAGCCGAGTTGTGCAATCCGCTGTTTTTGTCATTCCGCGAACTTGTGCGTGTGCGTGCACGCACTTTTGCGCAAAAACCGCGCGAGATTGTTCCCGCGCGGTTGATTTTGTCTTATCTGTAACTTTTCGTCTGCTGCGCTCAGATACGGGCCACACCGGAATCGCGGGCAGCCTGTGCAACGGCATCGGCTACCGAACGGATGACCTTTTTGTCGAACGCCATCGGCATGATATACTCCGCGTTCAGCTCCTCATCGGAAACGCAGGCCGCGATCGCCTTAGCCGCTGCCAGCTTCATCTCCTCATTGATGTCGCTTGCGCGAACATCGAGTGCGCCGCGGAAAATGCCCGGGAACGCAAGCACGTTGTTGATCTGGTTCGGGTAGTCCGAACGGCCGGTGCCGACAACGGCAGCGCCGCCCTTCTTTGCGTCCTCCGGCCAGATTTCGGGCACCGGATTTGCCATAGCGAATACCATCGGGTCCTTGGCCATGGTGGAGACCATCTCTGCAGTAAGCACCTGCGGAGCGGACATGCCGAAGAATACATCCGCACCCTTGACAGCATCGGCCAGCGTGCCGGTCATGTGCTCGCGGTTGGTGACCTTGGCCATCTCCTGCTGTGCCGGATTCAGGCGCTCATCGCCCTCGCAGACGATGCCGAAGCGCTCAACCATCGTGATGTGCTTGACACCGAGGAACATCAGGAACTTGGTAACGGCGATAGCAGCCGCGCCGCAGCCGTTGACAACCATCTTGATCTCATCCACCTTGCGGCCGGTCAGGCGGCAGGCGTTGAGCAGAGCCGCACCGCAGCAGACAGCCGTGCCGTGCTGGTCATCGTGGAATACCGGAATGTCGCAGACCTCTTTCAGACGGCGCTCGATCTCAAAGCAGCGCGGAGCCGCGATGTCCTCGAGGTTGATGCCGCCGAACGAGCCGGAGATCAGCTGAATGGTGCGGACGATCTCGTCCACATCCTTGGAAGCCACACAGAGCGGGAACGCGTCCACGTCAGCGAACGCCTTGAACAGCGCGCACTTGCCCTCCATAACCGGCATGCCGGCAATCGGACCGATATCGCCCAGACCGAGCACCGCGGTGCCGTCCGTGATGACCGCAACCAGATTGTGGCGGCGCGTATAGGTGTAGCTGAGAGACGGATCGTCCTTGATCTTGAGGCACGGCTCGGCAACACCCGGCGTGTACGCGATCGACAGATCGTCCTTGCTGTTTACCTCACAGCGGGCCACGACCTCAATCTTGCCGCCCCATTTTTCGTGTGCCTGCAGTGCACGTTCCTTAACGTCCATGTTCTGTTCCTCCGTTATCGTTCTTGTTCCGTTCGACGGAAAGAGTTTTCTATCTTACTTTATTATACAGAGTGAAAATGCGTTCGTAAAGAGGTAGTTTGTACAAAGAGTGGAGAGTAATCGAGCATGAAAAATGGAGGATGGAGGATGAACATGAAGAAGGTTAAGGCAACACACACTCTTCACTCTGCTTGCAGCACTGTTTTCTGACCAGCTTCGGCAAGAGGAACATGGCCGCGCAGCCGGAGAACACCGCCGACACGACATCGGACAGCGGCTCGGAAAACATAACGGCTGTTGCCCCGAAAATCGGCGGCAGGACGAACACGCTGACGAGGAAAATACCCTTGCGGATCATGGAAAACGTCAGTCCCCATTTGACAAGGCCCATGCCGGTCATGCCGTCCACGAACGGGTACTGGATGGTCAGTCCGAGCACGCCGAGCGAGTAGGTGCGGATCATATACGCCGCCATATCAATATACGCCGGGTCTTTGGTGAAGATTTTGACAAAAGCACCCGAGACCGTCTGCGCGAGCAGGAACATGATACCGCAGAACACGAGGCACAGCAGCACAATGCACCGAAACGCCTTCATGACGCGTTTTTCGTCGCACGCACCGTAGTTATAGCCGAGAATGGACTGCGTGCCCGCCGTCATTCCGCCGAGCGGCATGGTGATGATGAGCATGAAGCTCTGCATGATGGCGGCACACGCGATGAGCATATCGCTGTCTGCGCCGCCGTATTTTCGCAGCATGACGTTGATGGAGATGAGCAGCACGTTATCAAGCGCGATGATGAGCGCAGGCGACAGACCGACCTGCACGATACGGCGCATCCAGCCGAAATTGATCGGCTGACGGGTAATGCGGACGGCGGCTCTGTCACTCATCAGAAAACGCAGGATGTACGCCGTCGAGCACGCCTGCGACAGCACGGTTGCAAGAGCCGCTCCGCGCACGCCCATGTGCAGCGCAAAAATGAACACCGGGTCAAGTGCGATATTTACGGCCGCTCCGAGCATAACCGACCGCATTGCGGTACCGGAAAATCCCTGACTCATTGTAATTTGATTGAGTCCGTAGCTCAGCAATGCGAACACCGTGCCGGAAACGTAGGTCGTAAAATACGCCTGCGCGTAATCCCACAGGACCTCGCTGCACCCGAAAGCGAACAGGATCTGCCGCTTGAAAATAAGCAGCGGCACGGTCGCCAGCACGCTCAGCGCCAGCAAAAGGTAGAAGCTGTTCGTAATGATCTGACGGGCGCCGTCCATGTCGCGCCGCCCCATGCGGATGCTCATCAGCGGTCCGCCGCCGAAGCCAATGAGCGCACCGATGGCGGTTATCATGGTCACCACAGGCGCGCACACGCCGACACCAGCCAGCGCCGCATCGCCCGCACCCGCGATATGGCCGACATACATACGATCGACCACGCTGTATAGAATATTGACAAACTGTGCCAGCATCGCCGGTATCGCAAGCTGCAGAACCAGCTTGCCGACCGGTGCTGTGCCCAGTGGGCTGTCTGTTTGGGACATGGTTCTCTCCCCTTTCCGCTCCCTCTATTATAGTGAAATTCGCGGTTGGCGTAAAGAGAAAAATGCCCTGACGAGAGGTCAGGGCATTTCGCGTTTACAGATTATCGTTCTTTACAAATTTTACGGTATATGCCTCCGCATAGCTGCTGTATTTGACCGCCGCGCTGTTTTCCGGGTCAGTGAATGCATCAATCGCCACCAGAACCTGCGTTCCATCTGTGCGGAACGTGCGTACAAGCAGTGGAATCTCTACATCGAGCGCCAGATCGTCAATCTTTTCCTCCTGCATGGCCACTGCCGAGGTCAGCCACTCCGTCGGTAGACCGCTCAGCGCAGGAGATTCCGCAAACTGTATAGAATTTCCCGATTCCGGTGTCTGCGCATCAATGATAACGATATATTCCGCATTGAGTACATCACTCTCCGGCTGAAATCGAATCGTTCCCTCGTTTTCTTCGACTTTATCCAAATTAACGGTAAACGTCCCGCCCTCGTTCTCCCATGCGCTGCCGTCCCAGATGTAACGCCGGAACTCCATTCCGTTTACATCCGCATGATTGCCGGCGAAATCGTACTTCACCGCCATATCCATCTGCGGTCCATTGGTTTTCCGCTCCACCGGCGTGATGGAAATCGTATTATCCGCCGGCTGTGTCTTCGCCTGTCCGCACCCGCTCAAAATCCCCACAAGAGCTAGCGCCAGTCCTGCTGCGTATCGTTTTTTCATGTGGTACACCTCCGTTTCAGCATTTACATTTCATAACAGAAAATTACAGTGTACGCTTCCGCATACACGCTTTTCTGTACGGCTTTGCTGTTTTCCGGTTCCGAAAACGCATCAATAGATACCGGAATGATCGTACCGTCCGTGCGGAACACACGCACGAGCAACGGAATTTCCGTGTCGACTGCCAAGCCATTGACAGGTTCCTCCCATGCAGCAACAGTTGCCGTCAATCCCTCCATCGGCAGACTGTTTCTCTCGGGCGAATCCATAACCTGTGCATATCCGCCAAGCTGTGGCGAATCCATTCCAATCTTATAGTTCGCATTCGCCGCATCGCCGTCACGCTCGAATTTGATCGTGCCCTTGCCGCTGCCCAGTGTCGCCGAACAACGCAACCCAAACGTGGCATCCTCATCTTTCTGCCATGTGCTGCCATCCCATATATAACAGCCAAACAATACGCCCTCGGCTTCGCTCCTGTGGCCGGAAAAATTATACTCAATCAGTCTGCCACTCTGGTCTGCGGTCGTTTCCTCCACCGGTGTAAGGCTGATTGTGTTGTCTGCCGCCGGCTGTCCGCACACGCTCAAAATCCCCACAAGAGCCAGTGCCAGTCCTGCCGCGTACCGTTTTTTCATGCGGTACACCTCCTCCTTTTACTGTTGTGCTTACAGTGTAGCAGATTTGGGTGATATTGTCTATTTCCAGACCATGCAAAATCTGCGTTTGCTTCTGTGCAATGTAACGACAAAAAAGCGTTCCGACATACGTCGGAACGCTTTTCGATGCAATTTTACTTCGCGTATCTGCGGGAAAACTTAGCCGTTCTTGCGAGCGATAGCCTTCTTAGCAGCCTCTACGATGTGAGCAGCGGTCAGACCGTACTCCTCGCGCAGGAAGGACTCAGCGCCTACCTGGCCGAAGCGATCCTCAACGCCTACCATCTCCATCGGAACCGGGTTGTTCTTGATAACAACGTTAGCAACAGCAGAACCCAGACCAACCTTTACCTGATGGTTCTCAGCGGTTACGATAGCGCCGCACTCAGCAGCGGAATCGAGGATGAGCTGCTCGTCGAGCGGCTTCCAGGTGAACATATCGATAACCTTGGCAGAGATACCCTCAGCAGCCAGCTGCTCCTGAGCCTTCAGTGCCTCGTCTACCATGATGCCGGAAGCGATGATAGCTACGTCCTTGCCTTCCTTCAGGGTAACGCCCTTGCCGATCTCGAAGTCAGAGCCATCGCCGTAAACGGTGGTGAAGCCCTTGCGGATCATGCGCATGTAGGAGAACTTGCCGGATGCTGCCAGCTTCTTGGTCAGGCAGTTGATCTGAGCGTAGTCAACCGGGTCGATGACAACTGCTTCCGGTACGGACATGTACAGAGCGCAGTCCTCGAACGGCATGTGGGTACCGCCGTTGTATGCAGCGCATACGCCGGGGTCGGAACCGATAACGTGTACCGGCAGCTTAGCGTAAGCTGCGGACATGAATGCCTGGTCAAATGCACGGCGGGAAGCGAAGCAGCCGAAGGAGTGCATGAATACGGTGCGGCCGGTAGCAACCAGACCTGCAGCAACGCCCATAGCGTTAGCCTCTGCGATACCTGCGTTTACGGTCTGCTCCGGGAAAGCCTTAGCCAGCTTGCCGGTATTGATGCAGTTCTCGAGGTCGCAGTCAACGTGCATAACCTTGCTGTCCTTCTCCATCAGGTCCAGCATAGCGGTAACAAAACCGTCACGGTTGTTACGAGAATCCTTCTCGTGCTTGCCAATCAAAGTAAAGCTCATGTTCAATACCCTCCCTTACTGTGCCTTGATCTCAGCGAGCTTCTTCTCAGCAGCAGCAATGGCTTCATCCCACTGCTCCTTAGTCGGCTGAGAGGAGTGCGCGCCAGTGCCTTCAGCAAAGGTGGCGCCCAGGCCCTTAACGGTGTTCAGGACGATGCAAGTCGGTACGCCCTTGGTGTCGTAAGCGAGCTGAACAGCGTCGTAGATCTGCTCTACGTCATTGCCGTCCTGCAGCTCGATAACGTTCCAGCCAAATGCTGCGAACTTAGCACCGATGCCCTTGCCGTGGCTCATAACCTTGTCAACAGCACCGTCGAGCTGGTACTTGTTGTCGTCTACGAAGCAAACGAGGTTGTCCAGCTTGTAGTGAGCTGCGAACTGAGCAGCCTCCCAAACCTGGCCCTCATCGCACTCGCCGTCGCCAACGAATACGAATACGTGGCTGTCGCGGCCGTCGAGCTTGTTGCCCAGAGCAGCACCGGTAGCGGTGGACATGCCCTGACCGAGAGAACCGGTCGTCAGGTCAACACCGGGGGTCTTGGTACGGTCGGTATGGGACGGGAAGTTGGTGTGCGGCTGATTGAGGGTATAAGCGTCCTCAACCGGGTAGAAACCCTTCAGACCGAGGGTAGCGTACATAGCCGGACCAGCGTGGCCCTTGGACAGTACGCACCAGTCACGATCTTCCCAATGCGGGTTCTTCGGATCAACCTTCATTACTTCGCCGTACAGAACTGCCAGCGCATCAATAACGGACATTGCACCCGGAACGTGGCCGAAGCCAAGCGAACCGACGGTCTTCAGGGTCTCCACACGGATTTCCTGAGCAAATACACGAAGCTCCTGCATCTTTTCTGCTTTCTGCATTGCATACACCTGCCTAATTCAAAATATAATTTTCTCTCCGCGGAACAGGTTCCAGCGTACAGCGGCACAATGCCACTGTTTTACGAATACAAGTGTATCACCAAACCGCCGAAATTTCAACCGAAATTCCTGCATTTGTTCGCAAAATTCCAATTTCATTCAAACGTCTTATAAAAAATATCCAATTTATTTCGAGTAAAATTAGGTAATTTGTTGGTTATCTGCTGGTTATATGTATTTATTTTGTTGGTAAACCTCTTGCAAACGGTGAAAAATATATTTTCAAAAGGGGTATCCCGCCCTGTTTCCGCCGTTTATCTGCGTATCTCTTCCCCCGAAGCCGGGTTGCCGCTCCTCTCCCCGCTCACTGCCAGAAATTATTTTCGAGAGGCGGTTTTACGGATTTCGCTTACTTTTCATCGTTCTTCGCCGAGGGTTTTCATATATTTTCGACCTTTTTCGCCAAATCCATGCCGTTTTACCATTCTTCGGAGCGGTGGACATCTGGTTACAAATTTGATAAACTAAAGAAAACATTGTGGATACATTCGGATACTACTGGGCGGATATATTATATAGTGGGAGCTGTGAATATGAAAGTCAGCCGTCTCAATTCGATAGAGCAATATGTCATCTCGCGCGAGACCGTCAGCATTGACGAGCTGTGCGAGGTTTTTGGCGTGTCCAAGAATACCATCCGCCGCGACCTGAACGAGCTTGAGCAGCGCGGCCACATCACCAAGGTATACGGCGGCGTGACCGCTACGGTTCCCTCGGGTGCCGTGCCGACGCCCATCCGTTCGGGTCTTAACCAGATCGACAAGTCTCTCATCGGCCGTCTGGCCGCCGAGGAGGTCGCGGACGGTGATACCATCTTTATCGACTCCGGCACGACCACCCTGTGTCTGCTGCGGTTTCTCGTGGCAAAAAAGCGGATTACGATCATTACCCACTCGCTCGGTGCGCTGAGTGAGGCCTCCAAGTACGATAACCTCAATATTATCTCGCTCGGCGGCATTTACAGCCCGACTACGGATTCGTTCGTCGGCCTGTCCGCGATCGAAGCGCTGTCCTCCATGCGTATTAACAAGGCGTTCATGGGCGCGACCGGCGTATCGCTGACCGCAGGCATGACCAACACCACCTTCCTTGAAGCCGAGATCAAGCGTGCCGTTGTCCACCGCGCGGATAACATCTACGGCATGGTCGATTCGTCCAAGATCGGCAAGGAAGCGATCGTCACGTTCTGCCACCTCAAGGACCTGACCGCCTTCATCACCGACTGCGAACCGCCGAAGGAGTACGTTGATCTGTGCAATGCAGAAAACGTAAAGCTGAGATATGAGTAACATAAAGGGAGCAAATCACACGATTTGCTCCCTTTTTATTTTTCCAAACGTATCATCTTAGCAGCTCGCACGTCAGTGCATATTCAATAGAATTTGCCGTGCAAATTCATAAAAACCGTGAGCATGTATCGGCGCAGCGCGTCCAAGAAACCGCGCAAGGATAGCGCAGGTTTTTATACCCTAAGAGGGAGAAAGTTTCCGCATGGGAACTTTCGGACGACTTTGGAACGGCCTACGGTCCGTTCCTGCTTGTCGGCGGAACTGTAGTTCCGCGACAGCCTCGTAAAGGGAGCAAATCACACAATTTGCTCCCTTTTATTTATTCAGGAACCAGACACCGGCATTGAGATACGCCGCGTATATCAGCCAGGCCAAGTACGGCACAAGAAGCCATCCCGCCTGCTTGTCAATACGGTAAAACGCCCTTGCTGTGACAAGCACAAGCGCCAGCAGCAGAATCAGCCACCAGAACGCCGTTCCGTACAGTCCAACGCGAAAAAACAGCAGCGGCCACACGAAATTCACTGTAAGCTGCGTGTAATACAGCGCAAGTGCGTTCTTATGCTCCGGCGAGCCGGACTGCCGCACGCGCAGGCTCGCCCAGCCCATGAGCACATAGAGAATCGTCCACGCAATGGGGAATATCCATGCCGGCGGTGCAAGCGGCGGCTGCACCAGCGCCGCATACTGCGACATGCTGCCCATCGTCAGCCACGCCGCAAGTCCGCCGACCGCCAGAGGCAGTGTAAAACTGAAAATCTTCAATCTCCGTCCCTCCCGTTCCTATTTATATGGAGCGAGAGGGATTTTATGCATTTACAGCTCTCTTTTCCGGTAAATGCCCACACCGATGCGCCAGCATACCGCGTACACGATGGCCCCGACGATCAACAGTCCGCCGAAGAACGCCGCAAGCTGTCCGACCGGCCAGCTGTCCATGCCGCCGACCGCCTGTACGAGCTTGCCGAACGCCGGATGCTTTTTGACAACGGTCAGCAGGAGGATCGGCACCCACACCACGCCAATGAGGAAATACCGACCGCGCTCCGGACCAAACCGTAAAACGAGTACAATTTCAATACCCATCAGCGTCAGGCCGACCGCCTCACAGGCCAGCATGCCCATCATATCCTCCGCCATTGCATCACCGCCGAAGGCATTCATGCCCGCAATACATATCATGCCCAGTGCCACAACCGTCAGATTGACCAGCAGGCTGATTGCAAATTTGCTGCTCACCACATCGCGCCGAGAGACCGGAAGCGACAGACTCAGCTTATCCCATCCGTAGGCATAATCGCTGCTCATAAGCGTTGCGGGCACCATAAGCGACAGCATGCACAGCATAGCCGGCACAAACGACAGCCCGTTTCCGGAGACGATCGAGGCCAGCGCAATTACAACTGTTGCGATCACCATTGCCTTCATCGACCGGCGCAGATTCATCCAGTCCGCATACAGCATTGCTTTCATCTTGCGTCCTCCCCTCTCGTCAGGAACAGCATGATCTGTTCGATGTTGACCGGCTCGACCGACCAGTTCGCCGGTACGCCGTCGCGTCTTACCAATGCCTCACAGCCAAACGCACCCACGCGCTTCGCCCGCACGGCGGACGGGTCAAGGGCATCCAGCTGATCGGCGGTACAGCGCAGTATACCGCAGGTGTCGAGCAGTTCGTCGCGCGGCTCGCTCAGCAGCACCTCTCCCTTGTGGATGAAGGTGATCTCGTCCGCGATTTTGTCCAAATCGCTCGTGATGTGGCTGGACAGCAGGATCGCGTGATTTTCGTCCTGCATGAAGTCGTACAGCAGATCGAGCACCTCATCCCGCACGACCGGGTCAAGGCCACTCGTCGGCTCGTCAAGCAGCAGCAGCTCCGCGCCATGCGACAGCGCCGCCGCGATATTCAGCTTGGTTTTCATGCCCTTGGAGTAGTCCCTGATGGCCTTCTCTCGGTCAATGCCGAATTTTTCGATGTACGACGCAAACTGCTCCGCATTCCAGTTTTTGTACGCTCTGCCGAGCAGCGTGCTCACCTGTGCGGCGCTCATCGCGCTCGGGAAACCGCCGTCCTCGAGCACCACGCCGATTTTTTCACGGACGGACGGATTCGAGCCGTGTTCCCCCAGCACGGTAATCTCGCCGCTGTCCGGCCGGATGAGGTCGAGCACCGCCTTGATGGTCGTTGTCTTTCCGGCACCGTTTTCTCCTATTAAACCCATTACCGTGCCTCTCGGCAGGGTAAATCCCACATTGTGGAGCGCAAATCCGCCGTATTTCTTGCAGACGCCGTGCAGCTCCAGTGCATTCTCTCTCATAATCCTTCCTCCTCAAACAGTGTCCGTGCCAACTCTGCAAACTCGTCCGCAGACAGTCCGGCCAGTCTCGCCGCTTGCACAGCGTCCGTCAGGTGCTGCTCTGCCGTGCGAAGCTGCGCTTCCCGCAAACGTTCGCTGCTGACCGGTGCAACAAAGCTGCCGCGTCCGGTCTGGCTGGTGATCAAGCCCTCGCGCTCAAGCTCCTCATACGCACGCTTGGTCGTGATAACGCTGATGCGCAGTTCCTTCGCCAGCAGGCGCATAGACGGCAGCGCCTCCCCCGGCTGCAGCTCTCCGCCGAGGATTTTCGCCTTGATCTGACGTGTGATCTGCTCGTAGATCGGCGTGCTGTCCATGTTGGATACTATGATGTCCATGCCGTCCCTCCCTCTTTTATTGTATATACTCATTATATACAATATGAGCAATATGTCAAGGGATAGATTTCCACCAGACGCGATTTTTCACAAACGAAGCGGTTTGAGAGACGGCGGTTTTTCACACGCTCAACGCAAAGCACAATTCCCGCCGAAAAATTTTATAGTATTTTCATACAAACTGCCGAACATTTTTTCTTGCATTTTGACGAAAACCACGCTATACTGTAATTGTTCAAAGAAAGTGCTTAAAAACAGCACAAACACTGTAAAACACAGCTTTACTAATTGACTATCTCTCTTTTTCCTTTCTTTTTTACTCTTTTCTTCTTTGTGATCGGATCACACCTCCCGATCACAGCAAAGCAGGCTCGGTTTATCCGAGCCTGTTTTGTTTTTGTCTGAAATTTTATTTCCCGTGTTGCAAACGGAGAATTGAAAACAGAAAATAAATGATGAATATACTGGTAAACCTCGTGAAAACGGCACCCGTTCTACATACTCCGTAGGGTTGAGTGCCCTCAGAGGGTGAATCGCCCAAAATGCAAGAGACCACTCCGGAGCGCCCCGCCATTTGTCAATTCATTTGCAAACACCTAACCGTAGAGGCACCCAAAACACCGTTAACCGGGCGCGTTCGGTCGTGCTATGGGCGCACACTGTACTCCCATACGATACACCCTGCACAAACCAGAAAGAAACTGCGTTCATTTTCCATTCTCAATTCTCCATTCTCAATTACACACAAAAAGAACCCGAAACCAAGGCTTAACAGTCGTAAGGAACTATAAGTCTTGCGGTTGGGGCAGAGAACGGTGTGACCGTGAAGGTCACGCCGTTTTTCTGCGTCCAAGGGTAGATTCTGCGATCATGGGTCTGCCAGCACGGGGATCCCCACATCGTCCACGAAGTTGAAGAAAATCTCAACCTTCTGTCGGCGCTTGCCGTCAGACTTATCCGGTGCGTGAATGATGATCTTCTTGATATACTCGTTGACAATCGTCTGCGTCAGCTCCGTGACATCCACATACTTTTTCGTCAGCGCAATGAAAGCGTCCAGATCATCGCCCATTGCCTGCCGCTGCTCGACCCATTCTTCCGTTGTTTCAATTTCGAGCTTTAACCGTTCCTGCTCCGCTTCATAATCAGCCGTCATTTTCTTATACTTCTCCTTGCCGATCTCACCGAGAGCATAATCCTCATAGAGCCGGGACATGACCACATCAAGATTGGCAAGGCGTTTTATTGCCTGCTCCACGCGCTTCTGATCTTCCCGGATGTCTCATTCCTGATCGGCGCGGCGGTAATGCAGCCACTCCTCTTGAAAGCCCTCCACATCGCTGCGGATATACGCATTGACCGCCTGAATCCGTTCCTGTACCAGTTCCCGCAGTACATCTTCCCGGATATAGTGTGCGCTGCATTCGCCCC